>JAOAQY010000185.1 GCA_025210965.1 Tissierellales bacterium | reverse complement strand
GGGATTGCCGCTTAAAGGATGGAATGATACAGAACCTGTAGTTTATGAGCAAACAGACAAGACTATAGCTATAATAGATATCACTGCACTAGGACTTCATGCGACAGATAAAAACGTTCACAGATGTGATTTGTTCTGCGAAATAGCAAAAGCTAGAAGAGGAGATAGGATAAGAATAGATCACTTGGTAAGAATGATAACACATCCAAGAGGACTTTTCAAAAATTCTGTAGGTGAGAAACATATTTTCATAAATAAAGCAGAAACTCCTATAATGAAAATGCATGCAGAGATGTTACATCAGGGGCTTGAATTATCGCATTCAGATATGGAAATAAAAGTACACATAGGGAGTTTATTAAAATGATAACAGCAATTGTGATGGCTTCTGGTTATTCTAAAAGGATGGGAGAAAATAAACTACTCATAGAGTTTAGAGGAAAACCAATTATAAAGTGGGTACTAGAAGCACTTAAAAACAGCAAGGTAGATAGAACCATAGTTGTAGCTAGAGGCGAAACGATACTCGGTATGGGAAGAGAGTACGGCTTTGATGTAGTGGAAAATAATGAAGCGAGCGAAGGGATAAGTGCGAGTATTAGGCTTGGCGTAGAACATGCAGGAGACAGTGATGGATATTTATTTGTAGCGGCGGATCAACCATTTTTGAGCTCAGAGCTCATAGATACATTGGTAGATCACTTTATCAAATGTCCTAAATGCATAGTAGTGCCTAGCTATGAGGGCAGAAGAGGAAACCCAGTATTATTTCCAAGTGATTTGAGAGCAGATTTTTTAAATCTTCGAGGTGATACAGGCGGAAAAGCTGTCATATCGCTTAATAGAGCAAGGGTTGAAAGTGTAGAAATAGAAGACGAAATGGTGCTTGTAGATATAGATACAAGGGAAGAATTTGAACGTCTAATTGGCAAATAGAATTAAAATCATTTGTCATTTGCCTCAAAAAGGTGTATAAATTATATAGGAAGTAAATGGGCGAATGCCAAAATGAAAGGAAGATTGAGTATGTATACAGATATAGTTATGGATCACTTTAAAAATCCTAGAAACGTTGGAGAACTCAAGGATGCAAACGGTATAGGTCAAGCTGGTGGAGCTAGCTGTGGTGATTTGATGAGACTTTACATTAGAGTGGACGACAATGTGGTTCAGGATGCTAGATTTTTGATCTATGGTTGTGGTTCAGCTGTAGCTGCTGGAAGCATGTCTACAGAGCTTATAAAAGGAAAAACAGTCGAAGAAGCACTAAATATAACAAATAAAACAGTTGCAGATGCACTAGGTGGACTACCAGCTAACAAAATGCACTGTTCCGTATTAGCCGAAGAAGTTATTAGAAAAGCCATAGAAGATTATAGAGCCAAAACAAACAACTAAAAAACAACCAACTTACAAATAAGTTACCTTAGGATGGTGCCAGGCACCATCCTAAGGTAACTTATTTTGTTCTTGTTCTGGAATGTTTTGGCAAAGAAGATATATAAACATTAGAAAGTCGAAAAAAATAGTTTATTCAAAGAGAATAGGTATAAACGGTGAAAACGATAGAGCGGTGATATATGATATCAAAGAAGATACAAGCGCTGAGCTATGGGCACCGGGAGGATGGTCTTCAAATTGGAGTCCTGATGACAAATATGTATTTATAATGGGAGATAGATTCATGAAAGATGAGAGTGGAAAGTCGAATTCATTTACTTGGACTACGGTGGCTAAGGCAAAATAGAATAATTTTCGAATATATAAAACGGAAAATCAAATTTGGGAGGAAATGCATGGTAGAGAATCTAAACTATAAGAAACACGGGCAGAAGTCTAGTATACTAGTACTTCACGGAGGACCAGGCGCTATAGGATCAGCCGCAGGCATTGCAAATATACTTGAAGATAGTATCGAAGTTTACAGTAGAGGTAGATCAATAGATGATCAATGCGAGGAGATACAAAATATAATCAAATATGAAAACATTGACCGACCTATAATTGTAGGACACTCATGGGGCGCTTATTTAGCATACATTTATGCGGCTAAATATGATGTAGAGAGAATAGTGATGATAAATGCAGGTGCATTTGACGAGAAATATTTGCCACTTATGTCAGAGCGAAGACGTAAAGTATTGACCGAAGAAGAACAAGTGAGAATGCAGAATCACTTCAAGATGTTATCTGAAAAAGGTCAAATTGACGATTTAGACGATTTTGGGAAATTAGCATCTAAGATGGACAGCTATGAAAACGATAGATACGAAGATGAACTAATAGCATTCGATGCTTTAGGCCATAGCATGTTGATGAAGGAATTTAATACTATTAGAAGTGACAATACACTCTTGGATATGGGAAAATATATAAAATGCCCAATAGACATAATACACGGAATAGAAGATCCACATCCACTAGAAGGTATAATAGAGCCATTTGATAGACACAATATAAAATACAATCTTCATACTATAGAAAAATGCGGACATACACCGTGGAATGAAAAATATGGTAGAGACAAATTCATAAAAATACTTTTAGACATAGTGAGCTAAACTGCATTATTAGTCTTTTTTATAACACAGCAAACTTATATCACAAATTGCAATTTGAAAGAGACTTTGGTTCTTCTCTGCTTTGGTCGGACATTCGTATTCTGAATATAGAGGCGTGAACAATAAGATTGAAAATTATTTGCTTAAGTGGTATAATTGCACTTAAATACACGCATTGGAAATGCAATGTGGATAATGAGGTGCGGATATGATTGATATAGAAAAAATAGTTAAAGAATTTAATAAAAATGGTGGTATTCTGAAGACATCTGAACTTAATAGCTTAGGGCTTAGTAGCCGAGAGATAAAAAGGCTTCTTGAACAAGGAGAACTTTCAAAAATAAAAAAAGGATATTATGAACTTGCGGATGCTATAAACTCAGAGGAAGTTATTATTTCTAGATTGTTTCCAAAAGCTGTAATTTTTTTGGAAAGCGCACTACTTCATTATGGATATACAGATAGAATTCCATTTGCTTGGCAAATTGCAGTTGATAGAAATAGCGAAAAGAGCCAATATGATATTGATTATCCTATTATTCAACCTTATTATCAAGAACCTAAATTCTTGAATGTGGGAAAAGTTACATATGTTGTTGATGGAGTGGATATAGCAATATTTGATAGAGATCGAACGATATGTGATGTGATGCGTTATGAACGTAAGCTTGAACGAGAGGTGTTTTCAAATGCAATTATGCGTTATATTAAAGATCCGAAAAAAAACATAAGGCATCTCTTTGAATACGCAAAAATATTTAATATTACCAGAAAAGTGCAGTCACAGATAGGGAAGTGGTTATAATGGTTAATTCTAGTGCTTCGCTGTTAGCTAAAATTAAAAACAAAGCGAAACAAAAAGGTGTTCCTTTTCAACAACTACTGAATTTGTTTTGCCAAGAGGAGTTTATTAGAAGATTGGCTCAGAGCAACTATTCAGATAAATTAATACTCAAAGGTGGATTTCTTTTGTATTCGATTAGCGGATTTGAAACAAGACCGACTGGCAAATTCATTTGAATTCGAAGGTCGAAAGTTGCAAAAAGCAATTTATGAAACACTTTCTAAAAGAGAAACACCCTATAAAGCAGATTCTGTTATAGTTATTGAAAGATTAGTTGATAACAATGAAATTATAAACCGATGGGACAATTTTTGTAATAAAATTTTGAAGTATAAATTGGATTTTGGAAAAGTTGTTGAGCTAATTGTCATGTTTATTAATCCACCTTTTCAAGCAATGGTAAATGAAGATGAATTTTGGGGTAAATGGAATTATGAAAAAAGGCAATATGAGAAATAAAAATACTTTTAGACATAGTGAGCTAAACTGCATTATTAGTCTTTTTTATAATACAGCAAACTTATATCACAAATTGCAATTTGAAAGAGACTTTGGTTCAATTATATAATTATACTGTAAATAGTTTGAAAAATCAGTATATGGAGGTGTCTCGAGTGGATTGGGATTTTGTGAGAAATTGTGATGATGATACGAGAGAAAAAATACTAAGAGAAGACTTGAGCGAAGAAAAATGCAAGGTATTGGATAAATACGGTCTTACATCTAATGGAAAATTATACTGGGAAAAAATTCAAGACAAGTATCCAACTCAAGAGTATTTTTCTCATAAACTTGCTAGAAAATCAACTGTAATTGGTATGATATTTCATATACATAGACTCTGTTTTGCAAAGGTAAAGTACTTTGAAAACAATTGGCAAGACTACGAGCCGTGCAAATACGTATGGGATGAAAATGGATTTGTAAAATGCGAACTCTACGACCTAGAAGCCATAAGACAAAAAAGCACAGGAATAGTAATAGACCTCAGAGATCTAGGCCGAATAAAATGGCTAAAAGACTTTCACGCCATGTGCGATAAACTAGAAATAAAGAAAAGAGAAAACATAGAAGCATAACCAATAAGTTACCTTAAGGTGGTGCCTGGCACCATCCTAAGGTAACTTATTGTATTTTTGAATGAGGACAATTTCACAAGGGCATCAATTTATTGATATAATATAGTAAATTCACATCAAAAGAGTACATAAATGAAAAAAATAATAAAACAAATTTGTAGAGGCAAATTCAAATAGGAGG
>JAOAQY010000184.1 GCA_025210965.1 Tissierellales bacterium | reverse complement strand
AATCTAGTGACAATGGCGGAGGGGCAACACCTGTATCCATACCGAACACAGAAGTTAAGCCCTCTAGCGCTGATGGTACTTGGCTGGAGACGGCCTGGGAGAGTAGGACGTCGCTGGATCTCAGATATTCTTGGGTAGCTCAATGGTGGAGCAACCGGCTGTTAACCGGTAGGCTGTGGGTTCGAGTCCCACCCCGAGAGCCAAAATATGGCCCTATGGTCAAGCGGTCAAGACACCGCCCTTTCACGGCGGTAACCCGGGTTCGATTCCCGGTAGGGTCACCATATTTTTGGGCGCATAGCTCAGTTGGGAGAGCACCTGCCTTACAAGCAGGGGGTCATAGGTTCGAGCCCTATTGTGCCCACCATTTTCAATTTAATAAACACAAAAAAATGGCCCGGTAGTTCAGTTGGTTAGAATGCCAGCCTGTCACGCTGGAGGTCGTGGGTTCGAGTCCCTTCCGGGTCGCCATTTTTTGCTGGTGTAGCTCAATTGGTAGAGCAACTGACTTGTAATCAGTAGGTTGAGGGTTCAAGTCCTTTCACCAGCTCCACATTAAACTAGTCTTTATAGACTAGTTTTTTTATTATCTAAATTTAGTTATATAAAATAAAAATACCTCACCTAATATTAAAGGTGAGGTATTTTTTTAGACAGAAAAACACACAGTAATCGCTAGCACGTTATGAGGGAGGAGTCCTGCGATCCTGTGTGTTTCATATTAATAGGGGAGCACAAATCGGGGGGTGACCGATTTGTGCAATAAATTTTGAGTTCAACTCAAAATGTCAAGGTTTAGATCATCGATTCATAGACTCTAGATGATCTGCATTTAAAACAAGAAAAGGGGATTTCTTGTTTTTTTAATTATCTTATAGGGGAGTCTATGGTTATATTATAGGCTACAATGAAGTATGAGTGGTGACAAGAGGTTTAAAGTGTCATGACAAAATGGTGACGATTATTAAAAAGAACCGACTAAACTATGAACAGATTGAAAACATGAAACTAATAATCAAGTGTATACAAAGGTTGAGCTAATTTTGAAATTTTTATTTATTTGAAACAAATAGAAAATTTTAGGGTAAATAAGAACAAAACAGTTTAATAAACTCAAAATACTTAGAAACTTTATTTTTAGCTATAAAAATGGAAATAATTACTTTCGAGAGAGGTGTAGATAGAGTGATAAGAGATAATAATTTTTATAAGAATGTGATAGTTTTTGGATTTTTAGCATTGGTATTGATATTATCTTCTTGTGAATCAAAAGATTATGAAGACAATATAGATAAACTATCACATTTTATAGAGGATAATATGAGATCTGATTTAGGTGGAATATATACAAATTATATAGATAGTGAAAATGAAGGAGCTATAACGAAGGGACATGACATATTGTCAGAATCTATAGGATTAGATCTTCAAATATCAATAGCAGAGAAGAATAAAGAAAAATTTGATGATGTAGTTGAGTACATAAGAGAATATTGGTTAGATGAAAATAATATAGTATATTGGAGATTAGATGAAAAAACTGGTGAACGAGGGAATGTAAATGCTAGTATTGATGATTTAAGAATTATTAGAGCATTGTTAGATGGGTATAAATTATGGGGTGATGAAGAGTATTTGAGTTTATCTAAGAATATGGAAAGAGGTATATCGAATTATAATTTATGGGACAGCTATATACTAGATCATAATGGAGCAAATTTAGTAATAAGTTTATTTTATCAGGATTTTAAAACCATGAATTATTTGGAGGATTATAATATTTTTTGGAAAGAAATCAAAGAAAATAGTTTAGATATAGTGCAAAATGGATACATTGGGGATGAATTTCCATTCTATTACTCAAGCTATGATTTACAAAAATCAAATTATATAAAAAAAGATGAAATAAATATGATAGAAACATTAGTAACTGTATTTCATTTGAGCGAAGTAAATAGAGTAAAAGATGAAACTATGAAATGGCTGAAAGATAGTATTGAAAAAGGACCTATATATTCTCATTATAGAAATGGCGACTGGGTAGCTATTACGCAAAGAGAATCTACAGCAGTATATGCTCTTATTGCTAGAATCGCAAATAACGAAGGAGATAAGGAACTTAGAGTACTTGCCATTGATAGGATGAAACAATTTCAAATACAAGAAGATAGACATGTTTTAAATGGTGCATTTGGCGATAGAGAGACTGCGGAAATATATTCTTTTGATTTATTACAGGCTATGTTAGCATATTTGGGGGGATAATTATGAATAAAAAATTAGGATTATATAGACATAGATTTTTGATAATATTCATCATGAGTTTATTCGGATTATTTTTTTACTCACTTTGGAATGTGACAGACATGAACTGGATGGATTATTTACTTTTAGCATTATTAGGATTCAATATAATAGTAGCAATAGAGACTACCGTGCAAAAAGGTTTGATTATTAGTATGTTTATATTGCTAACATATGGAGGAATAATATTTTATCAGAGTATTACAGGTGATTTTGTGCAATTAAAGCTTCATTATATATGGCTAGCAGCATTTCCTATATGTACAATGCTAGGAGGGCTTATGGGCGAACAAATAAAAAAAATGGAGCATAATATAGAATTGTACAAGAAAAACTATGAGAGATATAGAAATTTGGATTTAGAGACTGGTTTTGGTAATCTAAATGGATTTTTAACTCAATTAGAAGTTGAAATGGCTGAGGCGAAAAGATACGATTATCCACTAACAATAGGAATAATAGAAATATTGTATTTTGATGAATTATTAGCAATACATGATGATGATCTCAGTGAGGTTTTCAATATATTGTCAGACGCGCTCAAGGAGATAATGAGAATAGAGGATACAAAATTTAGAATCGATGAAAAAACATTTGCAATAATACTGCCACATACTCCAATGGAAGGTGCAGAAATTTTGAAAAAGAGGATAAAGGAAAAACTACTACACATAACAATACAAAAAGAGTCCTATTATAAAAATTACAAATTTGAAATTAGGATGGGAGTTAAGCCATATGCGATTGAATATGAATCTCCACTTGAGTACAAGAGAATGGCAGAAAAGGAACTTGAGTACGATGTATAGTCGAATTAAGGTTTCGAGTCTTTGTTTTTTGATTCTTGTTTTATTATGTGTGGTATTTTGTGATAGCTCTTATGCAACGGATGTAGAAAGTTCACAAAAATCAGATGTGATTATACTATATGATTTGGAAAATTATTATGGTGATGATAGAGATGCTGTAGAAGCTATCGGAAATTTAGTTTCTCATTTTGATCATAGAGCAGAGCGAAAAAATTTATTTGAAGATGTCATAGAACTTTCTGATTATGAATATTTAATTGTATATTTGGAAAATGAAGAAAATTTGAGAGATGATTGGATAGAGATACTTAAAAAATATAAGGGGAAAATAGTTTGGATAGGTCAAGGGGTAAATAAATTAGAAAAAGGAATAGTAGATGTTGGCAGAGTTAACAATTTGATAAGGGTTGTGTACAACGATAAAACATATGATATAGGAGTGAAGCGTTATTTTAGAAAAGTACAGGCTAGTTTGAATTCTGAGGTATATTCTGAACTATTTGATGGCAGCAATTATTATCCATTTATAGTTAGAGATGAAAATCTTTGGTATGTTTCAAGGCTGGACTTGAATGAACCGTTATTCTATATTTTTTCAGATGTATTGTTTGACATATTTGATGAAATACCTGAAGCTCATGAGGGGGTTTACTTCAAAATTCAAGATATACATCCGTTTACAGATCCAAAAAATCTTAAAAGGACAATGGATATATTTCTAGAAAGAGGGATTCCATTTGCAATGAGTGTGATTCCTATTTACAAGGAGGAAGGAGCTAATTTTGAAACTCCAATACGTGAAAAAAAAGATCTTATAAAAATTATTAAGTACGGAGAAGCAAATGGTGGGAGTTTGATACTTCAGGGGTCACATCAATTTTTTAGTTCAGATGGTATTAGAGGACAGGATTATTTTGAGTGGAAAAAAGATAAAGGAGGAACTATAGAAGAGTGGATAGATGAGATAATAGAGGAAAGTATGTCAGAGATGGCATACAATAAATTTTATCCTATAGCTTTTGATCCAAAGCATTTTAATTTAAGTGATGCAGCGTATGTTAGAGTATCTAAACATTTTGATACTATGATTGGTTGGCTTCAAGATAAAGATTGGTTAAACAAATATACTATATATCCATTTGAAATAAAATCAAGCCATGGATTTAAGACATATATACCTGAAAATTTGACATACGAGTATAGAAAAGGACCTTATGCATTGCAGGAGTTAGAGGAGCGATTAGATAAGGTTACTATTACGCGCCAGTTTTTAGGAGGAATATCGATAACTCCAGATATTGATGAAAAAGTTTTAGTTGGAACAATAGATTATATACTATCATCAGAGATACCTTGTTTATCGCTTGATGAATTTGACATAAATGTTGATTCTGAATTTTACAATGTTGAGATTATTAACGGACAAAGTGTTATTGAAGTAGGTAATATAGCGCAGATAGATAGTGAAAATGTCGTTTTATTAGGTGTATTTTATATAATATTGCTAGCGTTGGTATTTGTAGTGATTTTGTTTGGAATAACTTATTTTAAGAGCAGGAAAAAGACGAAAAATAGACTTTTTTAGGGGGGATAGTATGAGTTTTTTAGATGGCTTGTTTCTGTTTTCAATGTTTTCTATATGGGCGATGTTGTTTATGAATATAGTACTCACTTATTATGGACATCAATACTCTGTAGAAGTCAGAGACAGAAGAGTGAACATACTCAGAGACATGAGAAATTTTCCACGAATTTCAATTATGATTCCTGCGCATAATGAAGGCAGAGTAATAGAAAGAACACTACTATCTATGATTAGGTTAAATTATCCTCGAGATAAATATGAAATCATAGTCATAAATGACAATTCATCAGATGATACGGGAGAAAAAATAGAAGAGGTAAAAAGACACTTCAAAGACGTTCATATAAAGCATATAGTTACGACAAAAGAAAATGGTGGGAAGGGAAAATCAAATGCACTTAACATAGGGTTTAAGCAGGCCAAAGGCGAATTTATAGTGGTGTATGATGCAGATAATACACCAAATCCTCTAGCGCTGAGATATCTTGCATATGAGATAGATCATCATCCAGAATATGGAGCTGTTATCGGGATGTTTAGAACAAGAAATAAAAATAAGAATTGGCTTACAAAATTTATTAATATAGAGACTCTTAGTTTTCAATGGATGGCACAAGCCGGTAGATGGAAGATACTAAAAATGTCTACAATACCAGGAACAAATTTTATAATAAGAAAGAAAATACTTGATAAAATAGATGGATGGGATACGGAGGCTATTGCGGAAGATACAGAAATTTCATTTAGAATATATCAAATGGGATATAAAATATCATTTATGCCATTGGCTAAAACATTTGAACAAGAACCAGAAACGATAAAAGTGTGGATTAAACAAAGAACTAGATGGGTTAATGGAAATATATATGTATTGGTCAAATTTATCAGAAAAGCATTTAAAATAAAGCAATCTAGAATTATATTTGATTTGATATATTTCTTTTCGGTTTATTTTTTCTTTTTGACGTCTATATTGGTTTCAGATGCAATATTTTTGATAGGAGTATTTACAGATATGAGAATAACTATATCGGGTAATTATTTGCTTATATGGTTATTTAGCTATTTAGTATTTATATTACAAGTGGCCATAGCACTTTCTATTGAAAAGGGTGAGAACAATAAAACTAATATATTTTTATTGACAATAATGTATTTTAGCTATTGTCAATTGTGGCTTGTAGTTGCTATTAAAGGATTTATTAGTTATATAAAAAAAGCTATTACTAGGGGGGAGACCAAATGGTACAAAACAGAGAGATTTTAAAAAAAGTTATATGTATTATTACTATAGCCATGTTAATAGTTTTTCCAAATATTATTTTAGCTAGTCAAACGGATCAAAGAGCATATACATTGCAACTCGGTGTGTTTGAACAAAGTGCTACACTTGAATCATTTAAAGAGAAACTTGAAGATAAAAACATAGAGTATGAAATACGAGTAATTGAGAACAGAAATTATGTGTACACAGGATTATATAAAACTTATAATGAGGCATATAAAGCATATAACAATTTAAAAGATATTGGAATAAATGGATATATAAGAAGATTAGATATTGGGAAAAATAATGAAATGATAAAAGAAGATAGCTTGATTCAAGACAGAATAGTAGATGAAATGTTAGATGGAGCTATAACTGAAAATCAAAAGGATATTGAAAAAGTTAAGAATGAGAAAAAAACAGAAGGTAAGACTACTGAAGGTAAGACTACTGAAACTGATAAGATGGAAGCAAAAAAAGTGAATTATGATGATTTAAATATAGCTGGTAAGGATAGGAATTCAATAAATGTAAAAAACATAATTATAGAAGATGATATGGTATTTGAGGGAGTATTAGGAGAGCAGATAGTATTTTTCACTGTAAATAAAAATTGGGATATAAATGACAATTCATATGCGTATATAAGATTTGGTCATAGTATACCGGAGACGTATTTTGGTTCTACACTCACAATATCTATAAATGGTGTGCCTGTAAAGACTATATTTATGAAGCAAACATATGAGGATATAGAGGATGTAAAGGTCAAAATTCCATCTAATTATTTTAGAGAAGGTATAAATGAACTTAAAATTAAAAGTTATCACAGAATAACTCAATTCCAATGTGATGATGATAGCAATCCAGGAAATTGGGTGGTAGTTTTTAAAAATTCATATTTGCATTTAGAATATGGGCATAAAGCAGATGAAGTGAGTTTAAAAGAGTATCCATATCCATATTTAGTAGAAGGCGCAGATGACCCAGTTCAAGCTATGATACAAATTCCTCAAAACTACAATGAGACTACTCTTAAGACGGCGTTATTGCTTAGTGCTGATTTGGGACATAGGTT
>JAOAQY010000183.1 GCA_025210965.1 Tissierellales bacterium | reverse complement strand
TGTTAAAGATGTAGCGAAGTGGTTTAAAAAAGGAGATCATTCAATTTTAAAGTTGATTCATCATGATATGAATTGCCAAATATTTGATAGAGTGATGCCTATTTTGACATTCTTTGGAGGATTATTATTTTCATGTATATTGCCAATAGCATTGATCGTAATAGATAAAAATAATTCAAAACTGGTGGGATTTGAACTTATAATGACATTAGTATTAAGTGCAATAGTTGTTCAAGTTTTGAAAAAAATAGTTGGAAGAATTCGGCCATTTAATCAATTTGACGATGTAAATAATTTGCATTCAGAACTTAAGGACTATTCATTTCCATCAGGTCATACTACAGCTGGATTTGCAATAGCTATGACACTAATGCTTAATATTCCGGGAATGAAGATTCTACTAGTGATAGCACTTGGAATAGCTGTGTCTAGAATTTATTTAGGAGTTCATTTTCCTACGGATGTTTTATTTGGAGCTATAATAGGATGGTATACAGCATCCGTGGTTCATATTATGTTTTGGAATGATGTTATTGGTTATTTTAGATAGAAGTAAAAAAGGAAGGGGAAAGTCATCGTGACTCGATATATTCGAAGTGTTGTTTACGTAAAAATGAAAACTGGAACTCAATTGATATTGGTTTAGTTTAAATTTGAAAAAATATTATGTAAACAAAATCGATATTGGAGGGCACGATGTTAACAAAAAATTATAAAAAAAATATTAATATTCATTATGCATTTTCATTTTTCAAATTCCTAGATTGTACACAAGGAATTTGGATGATTTATTTGGCATACAGAGGATTATCGCTTACTGAACTTGGCATACTTGAAGGCTTTTTTCACTTAGTTTCATTTACAATGGAGGTTCCGACAGGTATAATAGCGGATCTATATGGTAGAAAAGTAAGCAGGTTGATTGGACGGATTTGTAGTGTTATAAGTACGTTGCTTATGATATTCTCTTCAAGTTTTATTGGGTATCTATTTGCATTTGCTATAACGGCTCTTTCTTATAACTTAGAGTCAGGTTCTGGTGAAGCGTTAGTGTATGATAGTTTGAAACTTGATGGAAAATCAGATGAGTATATGAAAGTTGTTGGCAAAGAAGAAGTAATATATCAGGTAAGTGCTATATTAGCCAAATTGATTGGTGGTTATCTAGCGACAATAGCATATAAATGGGCGTTTTACATGACATTAGTTATGGGATTGATATCATTTGTGATAGGGTTATTTTTTGAAGAACCAGTTATTTCAGAGAAGAAAGCTGAGATAAAATCACCATTTAAATCAATGAAAGAACAACTTGAAAAGAGTATACAAGTCATAAAAAATAAGCCTAAAATTGCTGCGTTTATAGTTTTAGTGGAATATATATCGACTATGAATGCTTGCTTTCACTATTACCTTCAGAACTATTGGAAGTTAAAAGGACTTAGTGAGTTAGATATGGGTATAATATTTGCTGTATCCGGAGGTGTAGGGGCAATTGTTGCAATGCATACCCACAAATTAGAAAAGAAAATTGGAGATAAAAAATTAATAGCACTTTGTTCAGCTGTAATACTAATTATGGCGTTGTTTATAGGATGGAATTCATGGACTATAGTTGGCTATGTTGGCATAATGGTTTTTGAATCGGCGTTATTTATAGCTACGAGCACTTACATTCAAGAGTTAATTCCAAGTGAGCAAAGAGCATCTATTATATCGTTACAGAGTATGGCATTTAGTTTTATGATGATAATAGCATTTCCGCTAGTTGGGAAAATAGCAGAAATATATTCATTGGAAATTAGTTTTAAGCTCATAAGTACGGTTGGAGCGGCAGGTATACTATTTAATTATTGGATACTGTATGGAAATAAAAGAAAATAGAAAAGGTACTATCTGATAAAATCAGATAGTACCTTTTTTAATGAAGTGAAAAAATCTATATACTAATGTAATTCTTTTATGAGAAAAAGCTATTCTATAAAATTTGATGCTTAATAAATTTATAGGATAAGAGGTGAAATTGTATCCTATAGTGGCTAGTGCTTTAAGAAACTTGCGATTCTTTATACTGCAATTTATAAAGAGTGTGGTACATACCGTTTTGTTTTAATAGTTCTTGATGCGTTCCAATTTCTTTTATCTTTCCATGATGAAGAACTATTATTTGATCAGCATGTTGAATGGTTGAAAGTCTATGAGCAACAACTAAGGTTGTTCTGCCTTTCATTACTTTTGTTGTTGCATCTTGAATTAAAAGTTCAGTTTCTGTATCAATATTTGAAGTAGCTTCATCAAGTATCAATATAGATGGACTAAAAGCAAGTGCTCTAGCAAAAGAAATAAGCTGTTTTTGACCAGAAGATAAAGTAGCTCCATTTTCAACAACCATATGATTATAGTTATCATTAAATTTAGATATAAATGTATCTGCATTTACAAATTTAGCAGCTTTTCTAGCAGTATCTGAAGAAACATTAGGGTCATTTAGATGTATGTTTTCTTCTATAGTTCCGGCAAACAAGAATACATCTTGCAATACTGAATTTATTTGAGATCTCAAATAGTCAAGGTCATAGTCTCTTATATCTATATTGTCAATTAGGATTTGACCTTTTTGTATATCGTATAACCTCGTTAACAAACTCATTATAGTTGTTTTTCCAGAACCTGTAGCTCCAACGAAAGCAGCTGTTTGTCCAGGTTTTATTACAAAAGAGACATCTTCTAATATCCATTCTTTGTCATAAGCAAAGTAAACGTTTTTGAATTCTATTTTTCCATCAAAATTTGATTCTAATATTTTAGACCCGTTTCTTGGAATTTCTTCTTTTGTATCTAGAATCTGAAAAACTCTTTCTGATGAAGCCATGGCAGATTCGAGTATGTTGAATTTTTCACTTAAATCAAATATAGGCCTAAAAAGTTGTTCGGTATAGTTTATGAAGGCAAATAAAACCCCAAATGGAAGTTCATTTCGAAGGACTTCTCCTCCACCAAACCAAATCAATAAGCATAAGCTCATAGTATAAATAACATTCATAGATGGTCTAAATATAGCAAAAATCAAAAGTTGTTTGACACTTGAATTATAGTGATCCCTATTTTTGTCGTGGAATCTATTAAACATCTTTTCTTCTTGACCAAAAATTTGGATTACGGACATACCAGTTATGTTTTCGCTTAGTGAAGCATTTATAATACCTAGTTTTTTCTTGACTTCTAAAAATGACTTTCTCGCAAATTTTCTAAAGATGAAAGATAATAATATCAACAAAGGAATAGTTGATAAACATATGAGGCTTACTTTCATGTTTATTTTTAGCATGATACCTATTGTTCCAAGTATTAAAAGCATATCTTTAAGCAGAGTTATCAATACATCTGTGAATAGCTCGCTTATATTTTTCATATCGTTAGTAGCACGAGTTACTAATTTACCTATTGGATTTTTATTAAAAAATGATAAAGAAAGCTTTTGTATGTGAGCAAAGATTTCAGCTCTCAAATTGTATATTACTTTTTGACCAACATAGTTTAATATATATATTTGTGCATAGTTAAATATAGCTGCACTAGTTAGAACTATCAAAAATATAATTGTTATGTTAAAAAGTTTTGATAAATCATTTTTTCTGAGGTTATCATATTCAAGCTTTGACAACTGCTTGGCGTTAAATGTTTCTTCAGATGAGTGTACAATAACAGACGAGTTATTAAATTCCACAGATGAAATTGGTTTGTCTGCGTTTGATGCATCTATTAAAAGAGGAGAATTATCATATATCAAGAGTTTATAATCTTTACCATCATATGAAACTATTTCATTTGATGGTGTTATACAATCATCAATTGCTATTTTTATTAAATATGGTCTTGCTAAATCAGCAGCAGTTGATAGAAAAACAAATAGTAGACAAATCAATAAAAGTGAAATATATGGCTTAGCATATTTTAGTAATCGTAAGAATATATTATGTGAACGTTTGGTTGACATATTAGACCTCCTTAGACAAAATGTCTTCTAGCTGTTGCTTTTCATATAAATCTTTATACAAACCGTTTTTAGTAACTAACTGTTCATGATTACCGCTTTGAATGATTTTACCTTCATCTAAAACGATTATGTGATCTGCATTTTGGAGAGTCGACAATCTATGCGCTATTAAGATAGTGCTAGAATCGTTAGTATTTATATTTAAATGATATAGAATCTGTTCTTCAGTACTAGTATCTACGGCAGAAAGACTATCATCAAGAATCAATATCCGAGGTTTTTTTATGAGAGCCCTAGCAATAGATAGTCTTTGTTTTTGACCACCAGATAGATTTACACCTTTTTCTCCAAGTATAGTGTTGAAACCATTGGGAAATCTATTTATTTCATCCAAAATCATTGCGTTAGAACATGCTTTTTCCATAGAGTCACTTGTAGTGTTTAATCCTGCAAAATTCAAATTATCTTCAATTGATGTAGAAAATAAAAATACAGATTGAGGAACATAACCAATTTTTTCAGTTAAAATTTTTAAAGGGTAATGTTCTATCGGTGTTTGATCTATAGTTATAGAACCACTGTAATCTGTAAATCGTCTTAGGAGCAAATTGACTAGAGTTGTTTTACCCGAGCCAGTTCTCCCAACTATTGCAAGTGTTTTGCCAGCTTCTAATTTAAATGATATGTTTTCGAGCGCTGGGAAATCTGAATTAGGATATGAAAATGAAACATTTCTGTATTCTAAGGTTCCATCAAAATCGTTAATGGAAAAATCAGCGGCTCTATCAGTTACTTCAGGCATAGTTTCAAGTATTTTATTTATTCTTTTCATTGAAGCCATTCCGCGCTGTAATATATTTACGACGAATCCTATCGCCATCATAGGCCATGTTAGAAGGCCAAGATATGTTACAAATGAAACAAATTGTCCAAGTGTGATTTGAAGATTAATTACCATATAACCACCTAAAGACAGAGCTACAATAAAGCTAAGAGATGAAACGAATGTCACCATTGGCATCATAAACCCAAATAGTTTAACTAAATTCATATTTTTTCTTAGATTTAAATCATTTACATCGCAAAAATCATTATTTACATTTCTTTCTTGTACAAAAGATTTTATAACCCTAATTCCAGAGAAATTTTCCTGAACCTTATTAGTTAGTTGGGAAAATGCTTCCTGAACATTTTTGAATCTGTTTTGAACCTTAGGCCCGAACAGGCCAATTAATATTGCTATTATAGGTAGTGGTATAAGAGCGATTAACGTTAAAGTCAAATTTATGTTTATAGCCATCATAAATATAGTAGATAGTGTCAAGAAAAAAGCATCTACGGCCATTACAATACCACCGCCAAAAGCCATTCTTACAGCTTGAATATCATTAGTAGCATGAGCCATAAGATCACCAGTTGTAGAGTTGTGATAAAAGGTTTGAGACAGAGTTTCTAAGTGCTTAAAGAGTAGTTCTCTTAATGAAAATTCTAATTTTCTTGATGAACCGAATATAAACATTCTCCAGCTGAATCTACAGATAGCAACTCCTATGGCAACTGAAAAAATTATTGCTATGTAATAAATAAAATCATTTTGATTGAGTTGGTACGATTGAAGTTTGTCAGTAAGTATACCTAGAACTTTTGGCATAATCAATTGTAAAATATCCGCACCAAGTAAAAATATGATACCTAAAAAATAGTTTATCCGATTTTCTTTTAGAAATGGAATTAGAAATCTAAATGTGTTTTTGAAATTCTTAAAAGATTTAGTAATCATATGTCCTCCCAAATATTTAGTAATGGTAATAATTAAAGTATATCATTATTAAATATAATTTAAAATACGAATAGAGTAAAGTGAGAAAACTCTTCATAATCATTTTAGATATGATATAATTGATGATGAAATTTAAACTTGAGATTGGGGAAATTTGGTGAGATTCCAATATAGTCCCGCTACTGTAATGATCTAAAAGATACGAATCAGACTACCAATTTCAGATTTAAGCGCAGAATCACGAGGATGATAAAAACTACGCTTTGCGTATTTTTATGCCATCAAAAAAAGTAAAGAGGTGTAAAATATGAAAAAATGGAAATTAGGATTGAATGTTATTGCTATCAGTCTTTTGATGTCGACGCACGTATTTGCAGCTAATGTCGTAAATTTATTTGTAAATGGAGAGCACATAGAGACTTCAGTTTCGTCAAAAATTGAAAATGGTAGAACATTAGTGCCGCTTAGGGCTATAGCAGAAGCTCTTGGAGCAGAAGTTAGTTGGAATCAAGAAAATCAAACTATAAAATTGGCAGAAGATAGCAAAAATATAGAATTAAAGATAGGTAAAAAGACAGCGTTAGTAAATGGTGAAAGTGTAAGTTTAGAAATTGCTCCTAAGGTCGAGTCTGGTACGACACTTGTTCCAGTTAGATTTGTAGCAGAAAATTTAGATAGCGATGTGAAATGGAATGAGAAAGAAAGCGCTGTAAATATAAATGATAGTATGCCTATTGGAAAAGCAGATTTAGATTATGCAACTAAATTTGAAATCGAATATTTGGGAAATGGTAATAAAAAAATAAAGGATTCTTTAGAACAGGAATTTTTACTAGTTCCAAATGGCAATCAGATACCAGATGGTTATGAAAATTTGAAGGTGATTAGAACGCCTATGAAAAATGTTATGGCTGGTTCTACAACTCAAGTGTCCATGTTAAATGCACTTGGTTCTATGGATGTTGTTACAGGAGTTACTAATCCAGCTGAAGTATGGACAATTGAAGAAATGAAAAATAAGATATTGGAAGGCAAGGTATCCAATGTAGGAAATGGTATGAGCATAAACTTTGAATCGTTAGAATTACTTAAACCAGAGCTTATACTTATGACATCAGCATGGGATGATAAAGCAAAATATGATGAGCTAGGTTATAAATATATTGGCTGCTTCGATTATGAAGAGAACAGGGCATTTGGAAGATTAGAGACGGTTAAGTTTTGGGGCGCTCTTCTAAATAAAGATAAAGCTGCTATGAAATATTATGATGAACAAGTAGAAAAACTTGAGCATTTAAAACAGAGGATAGATGGAATTGAGAATAGAAAAAAGATTGCTTGGGGAGCGTATTCAACATATTCTAAGACATACAATATAGCACCAGGAGAATCATATGTAGCAGAGATGATTGATCTTGCTGGAGGAGATTATTTAGGAAAAGCTATTACTAAAGATCAAAAAAATGTAAGCGCGGAAGAATACTATTTGAAGTTTAAGGATGCGGAAATAATGATTTCATCTTCTATGCCACAGTATGGAGGACCAGATTCTATTAAATCACTGGTTGAAGAGACACCACTTCTTGAAAATGCAAAGTTTGTTAAAGAAAATAATGCTTGGTATCAAGCACCTAATTTTTATCAAGATTTAGCTCACACTTATGATTATATAGAAGATTTGGCTATGATGTTCTATCCGGAATTATTTGAAACACAGGATATTAATCATTTTGTAAAAATGAAGAAATAGCATCTTTAAAAGAGCGCTTTTGCGCTCTTTTCTATTTTTATATTTAGGGGGAGAGAGCATGAAAAACAGAAATACATTCTTACTATTTGTTTTTTTGGCATTTATATTAATTATAAGTTTTTTAGCTGGTATTATGTTTGGAGCAGTGAAAATACCGTTTAAAGATGTTGTAGATACATTGATAAATACTGGTAATGGGAGTAGTGATTTTTCATCAATTATTTGGAAAATTAGATTACCTAGGGTTTTTGGAGCGCTTATTTGCGGAGCAGGTTTGGCAACAGCAGGTATATTGTTACAAATTTTGTTTAAGAATCCATTGGTAGATTCTTATATATTAGGTATATCCTCAGGAGCATCTCTAGCTATGGCTTTGCTGATACTTGGCGGAATAAAATTTGGATTTGAGAAAATATCATCACCGATACAGGTTGGAATAGCTTTTGTTGGAGCGATGATTGTTATGATTGTGGTGCTTTTGGTTTCAAACAAAATTCAGAATAGTCTATCGCTTTTGGTAATAGGTCTCATGATGGGATACATAACAAGCGCTATAACAAGCAGTCTAGTAGCTTTTGCAGAAAAAGAGGCATTACACGGATATGTTATTTGGACTATGGGAAGTTATAGTGGTATGTCCTGGGAAAAGATTTTTGTATTGTTAAAAATTTTGAGTCCGCTGATAGTGATTGTGATATTATTAGCAAAACCATTAAATGCTTTTGTATTAGGTGAGAATTATGCTAGAAGTATGGGAGTAAATATAAAGAGAATACGAGGAATAATAATACTTATATCGAGTCTTATAACTGCAATTATTACAGCTTTTACAGGACCAATTTCATTCATTGGATTAGCTGTACCTCATATTACACGCCTTGTATTTCGAACATCGAACAATAGAGTGTTAATACCAGGAGTATTGTTTTTAGGGGCTATTATTTCTATTTTTTGCGACATGATGTCTAGGGTATTATTAGCCCCTGCAGAGATCCCACTCAGTGCTATGACAGCCGTTATAGGAGCGCCTATAGTGATATATTTGATATTGAAAAGGAGGTCTCTTGTATAATGTTGATAAGTATTAAAGAGCTAGTAGTTGGATATGGCGAGGAGAAGGTCATTAATGCATTTAGCATGGATGTAGATAGAGGTAATTTGGTATCGATAATGGGTTCAAATGGATCAGGAAAAACTACATTGATAAAAACATTAGCTAGAATGCTCCCTAAAATAGAAGGGCATGTAGAATTAGATGGTAAAAATATAGAGTCATATAGTGAAAGAGATTATGCAAAGAAGATATCGTTAGTGTTGACAGAAAGACCACAAAACAATCTTTGTACAGTTTACGATTTAGTTGCATTAGGAAGGTATCCTCATACTAGTTTTTTGGGAAATTTAGATGATAAAGACCACAATATAATAAGAGAATCTTTGGAATTAGTTGGAGCGATAGAGCTATCTGAAAGACTCTTTTCAGAATTGAGTGATGGTGAAAAGCAAAAAGTTATGATTGCGAGAGCCTTAGCGCAAGATACAGAAATTATAATAATGGATGAACCGACTATTCATTTAGACATTAAACATAAAATAGAAGTACTGACGATTATAAGAAGACTTTGTAAGAAAAAAAATATAACAGTAATAGCATCACTTCATGATATTGATTTAGCATTAAAAAACAGTGATTATGTTTTGTTTGTAAAAGACAGGGCGGTAATTGGCTATGGAACACCGGAGGCACTTGTAAACGAACATGCAGTTGATTATATTTTTGATATAGAAAAAGCTACATACAATAAAACACTTGGAACATTGGAGTGGAAAACAGTATTGGCAAATGAAGATATGCAAGATATATTTGTAATTGGCGGTGGTGGGTATGCAGCTGATATTTACAGGATGCTAAATAAAATTGGTTATTCAGTAATTACAGGGGTCTTGAATGAAGAAGACATTGATGCAATTATAGCTAAATCAATTGGTTTTAAAGTTGTTGAAGAGGAACTATTTATGCCTATAAGTAATAATAAATTGTCAGAAGCAATGGATTTAGTTAAAAATGCAAAAGTAGTTATTGATACTGGTGTGCCTTTTAAAGGCAATTATAAAAAAAATGAAGAATTGCTAAGAGCAGCAGTCAATCAAAATAAAAAGATTATAAGTTTTTGTCAGGATAGAACTATATTAAGAAAATATGCGAATTTAGAACTTACAAATTTGGATGCATTTTATAAGAAGTTAAAAGATTTGTATTAAAAAAAAGAACACACTTTGAAAGAAATTTTTTTGAAAAAATGAAACCTACTTATTGAGTGGGTTTCGTTATTTTTTTTGTGTGTCAGTGCGAAATATGGAATAAAATGACTTGTAAATCTAGGGGTTATTTATTAAAATGGATAAAGTAAAACACAAGATATAGTATATAGAGGAGGCCGAAGCATGATAAGAAGAATACAAAAGAGAAATGGCGATATTGTAGATTTTTGCATGAAGAAAATAGAAGATGCTATTTTTGCAGCAGCAAAAGCAGTTGGTGGCAACGATAAAATTGAAGCATCGAGATTAGGACATATGGTGGCTAATATAGTAGATGAAGCATATGGAGTGGGTATTCCAACAGTTGAAGATGTACAAGATGTAGTAGAGAAGGTTTTGATAGAAGAAGGTCATGCAAAGACGGCGAAGGCATATATTCTTTATAGAGATCGTAGAAATGCACTAAGAGATCACAATAATTTATTTATAGATGCAGAAAATTTGATAGATGAGTATATATCATTAAAAGATTGGAAAATTAATGAGAACTCAAATATGGGTTATAGTCTACAGGGACTTAATAACCATATAGTAGAAGAGATGACAAAAAAATATTGGCTTAACAAGATTTATCCAAGAGAGATGAGAAGATATCACATAAATGGTGATTTACACATACATGATTTAGGTTTATTGGCACCGTATTGTTGTGGATGGGATCTGGAGACATTGTTATTGGAAGGATTTACTGGTGTAACTGGTAAAATTCAATCAACTCCAGCGAAACATTTACAGACATTTTTAGGTCAATTAGTAAATTGGCTGTATACTTTACAGGGAGAAGCAGCAGGAGCTCAAGCTGTTAGTTCATTAGACACTTATGCAGCTCCATTTATATACTATGATAACTTAGATTATGGTCAAGTTAAAAAAGTTGTTAGATCGTTTATTTATAATTTAAATGTACCTACAAGGGTTGGATTCCAAACTCCATTTACAAATGTAACACTAGATATATCACCACATCCAATGCTTAAGAAACACAATGTTATAATAGGCGGTCAAATTCAAGATAAGGTATATGGAGATTTCCAAAAAGAAATGGATCTTTTCAATAAGGCATTTTGCGAAGTCATGATGGAAGGTGATGGAGCTGGACGTAGTTTTAGTTTTCCTATTCCAACTGTAAATATTACTGAAGACTTCCCATGGGATTCAGATACGGTTAACAATATAATGGATATGACTAGAAAGTTTGGTACTCCTTATTTTGCTAATTTCTTAAATAGTGATATGAAACCAGAAGATGTAAGAAGTATGTGTTGTAGATTGAGACTTGATAATAGAGAGCTTAGAAAAAGGGGCGGAGGATTATTTGGTGCAAATCCACTTACTGGGTCAATAAATGTAGTTACATTGAATATGGCTAGGATAGGATACCAAGCTAAGGATATTCAAGATTTTAAACGTAGAGTTAGAATGCTTATGGAAACAGCTAGAGACATATGTGAATTGAAGAGAGAATATCTTGAAGCGTATATGGAGAAGGGACTATATCCTTATTCTAAACACTATTTGAGAGGTGTAAAAGACATGCAAGGCGGGTACTTTAAGAATCATTTTAGTACTATTGGATTAAATGGTATGAATGAGGCATGTCTTAACCTTTTAGGGGAAGATATAACAACTGAAGAGGGACATGAATTTGCTGTTGAAATTATGGACTTCATGAACAAAGTTATAGCAATATTCCAAGAAGAAACAGGCAATTTATGGAATTTAGAAGCAGCGCCAGCAGAAGGGGCATCATATAGATTTGCTAGACTGGATGTTAAAATGTTACCTAGAATAATAACTGCCGGTGACAATGAACCGTACTATACAAATTCTACTCAATTACCAGTAGGACACACAGCTGATTTATTCGAAGCATTAGATTTACAAGAAGGGTTGCAATCAAAGTACACTGGTGGAACAGTATTTCATGGATTTATCGGTGAAGAGATTGAAGATGTAGAGGTCGTTAAGCAATTAATAAAGAAATCATTTGAAAATTATGAGATACCTTATTTAACTATTACACCAACATATAGCATATGCATGGAACATGGTTACTTGAAGGGAGAGCAATGGACTTGTCCTGAGTGCGGAAAAGACACAGAGGTTTGGACTAGAGTAGTTGGCTTCCATCGTCCGGTTCAAGCATGGAACAAAGGTAAAAAGCAAGAATATAGTGAGCGAAAGGCGTTTGAAGCGGATAAAAGTTTGACTAGTGAAAAAATAGAGAAAAAAGAAGTGATCTAAAAATGAAAATAGCTGGTATTCAGAAGACTTCATTTATTGATTATCCAGGCGAACTAGCTACAGTGCTATTTACTTCAGGATGTAATTTTAGATGTCCTTATTGTCATAATTCTGAGCTACTAAACCAAAATTATGAATTGGAAGATAAAGATTGGATTCAGTGGCTTAAATCGAGGCAAAAAAATATAGACGCTATAGTGATTTCTGGAGGAGAGCCTACATTGCATAGTGACTTAATTGAATTTTTGAGAAAATTAAAGCAAGAGGGATTTAAGGTAAAACTAGATACAAATGGTTCGAATCCTAAAATGCTGAGACAGATTATTCAAGATGAATTGGTTGACTATGTGGCGATGGATTTAAAAGGGCCTGCTAGTGTTTACTTAGATTTTTCAAAAGATGTAGAAATGTTTGAAAGAATAAAAGAATCTGCCGATTTGATTATTAAAACAGCCCCTGATTATGAATTTAGAACTACTATTACAGAAGAGCTCTTAAATGATCATGATTTTGAAGAATGTATTGATATAATCAATGGTGCTAAGAAATTTTATTTACAAAAATTTAGAGATGGAGATCAGGTTTTAGCTGGTAAAGGAAATCTAAATTGTGTGAATGATGAACACTTAAAGAGTTTGGAAACATTATTTACTAAAAGATTTGATTATTTTAAAATTAGATAGGAAAGAATTATAGTTTAAAATTCCGTATGTTTATACGGAATTTTTTTGCAAAATAATGGTAAAGGTATTTGGATATATTGTCGATAATTTTAGGAGTGAGTGTTTAGACTTGAAGAAATAAAAATAGGTTTATATTTAAATATATTCCAGAAAGAATTGTCATAATGAATAGTTTTTGGGTATAATAAAAGTGAGATGAATGGAGAATAATAAGATTCTCTATAAGTAGGAGGGGAGCAGATTGGATAATAACGAATATTTGGGCGTATTTTTGGATGAATCGCATGAGCATTTGCAATCGTTGAATGAAAATGTGCTATTATTGGAAAAAAGTCGAGATGATAAGGATATTATTAACGAAATTTTCCGTTCGGCCCATACATTAAAAGGTATGGCTGGTACTATGGGTTTTTCGAAAATGTCGAGTGTAACTCATAAAATGGAGAATGTTTTAGATTTGATCAGAAATGGAAAGCTAGAGGCAACCGAGTCTATTATTGATTCCATATTTGAATGTCTAGATGTATTAGAGTCAATTGTTGACAATATAGAGTCTATCCAAGAAGAAGGGGAAGTGTTTGTAGACGAGCTAGTTGAAAAACTTCTTGCAATCCAAGAGGGTAGAGATGTTGAGAGTAGTGATGATGACAATGACAATGCTGAAGTTGACGATGAATCTGATGAAGAATCGGACGGTGGAATTGAATTAGATAACTACACTAAGGCTGCTTTGTTTAAGGCTATAGATCAGGGATTAAAAGCTTGCCAAATGAAAGTGGTAGTTGAAGAAGGCTGTGTAATGAAAGCTGTAAGAGCATATATGGTCTTTAAAGAAATTGAAGAAACATTTGAATCTGATATAGTTAAATCATTACCATCAGCGGAAGAAATAGAGAATAATGATTATGGTGATGAATTTTACGTTTTATTTGTGACAGAACATGATATAGATGAAATTGCTAAAAAAGTAGGCGAAATAGTTGAAATCAGCAGTGTCTCTGTAAAACTTATAGATGATAAAGATTTAGGCGATATGTCTATGGATGTTTCAAGCGAGGAAGCTGATGAACAAGAACAGGTAGAAATTGCTGAAGAACCTAAAGAGCAGGAATTGATTCAAGAAACTGTAGAAATTAAAGAGGAAGTTAAAGCTCAAAAAGTAGCGGAAGCGAAAAAAGCAAAGCCAGAATCAAAAAAAGCTGATACAAAGAAAAAAACTGGGGCAATTAATAAGACAGTTAGAGTTGATATAAATAAATTAGATAATTTAATGAATTTAGTTAGTGAGCTTATTATAATAAAGACTAGATTACATGATATTACTGTTATTGAAAATGTTAGTGGCTTGCGTGATTCTGTTGAATATCTAGAGCGAATAACTACAAGTCTTCACAATAGTGTTATGAATGTGCGTATGGTACCTATAGAGAAAACATTTAGTAGATTCCCTAGAATGGTAAGAGATACCTCTAAGAAACTTGGAAAACAGGTTAAGTTTATAACAAGTGGTGAAGAGACTGAACTTGACAGAACTATTATTGATGAAATCGGTGATCCACTATTGCATATCGTTAGAAATTCATTAGATCATGGATTAGAAATGCCAGAAGAGCGTGCAGCTGCAGGAAAGAGTGATATGGGTACTCTAGAGATGCATGCATATCAAGAGGGAAATTCTGTATTTATAGAGTGCTCCGATGATGGTGGCGGAATAAATGTTGAAAAAGTAAAGCAAAAAGCCATAGATAAGGGTCTTATTACTGAACATGAAGCTCAAGAAATGAATGATGATGAAGCGGTTGATTTGCTATTTAGAGCTGGTTTTTCAACAGCACAGCAGCTTTCGGATTTATCTGGAAGAGGTGTTGGCTTAGATGTTGTAAAAACTACTATTGAGAGTTTAGGCGGAAATGTGAGTGTTAAAACTGAACTTGGAAAGGGTTCGGTGTTTACTATCAGATTACCTCTTACACTAGCCATAGTGCAAGCGCTAATGATGAGATCAGGAAGCGAAATTTATGCTATGCCACTTGATACGGTAGAAAGTGTTGAAACTATAGAAAAATCAACAATTCATCAAGTTACAGGAAAAGATGTTGTTGTATTTAGAAATAAAACTATTCCTATTTACAGATTGTGCGAGTTGCTAGAAGTACCAGATGCTATGGAAGAAACTGAGGAACTTACAGTTGTTATGGCTAAGAAAGGTAATAAAACAGTTGGGGTTGTAGTTGATTCTTTAATTGGACAACAGGAAATAGTAATTAAAACATTGAAAGCGGAGTTGAAGCGTTCTAAATTGGTAAGTGGAGCAACTATTCTTGGTAATGGTGAAGTTGCGCTAATTATTAATCCAGCAGAGCTTTCATAAGGAGGGACGAGCATGGAAAGTAATAAGTATGTAATAGCTAGAATTGGCTCGGAAAAGTACGGAATTAACATCACGGAAGTACAGACTATAGAGAAATTTATGGTGATATGTAGAGTTCCAAGGTCAAAAACGCATATGCGTGGTGTAGTTAATTTGAGAGGAGAAATAATTCCAATCATTGATGCTAAGACTAAATTCGAATTGGGACAGACTGAAGGAAATGATGAGTCAAGAATTATAATTATAGCTAATGATGAGGGTAAGACAGGATTATTAGTTGAAGGTGTAAATGAAGTAGAAGAGATTGATAAGGATAATTTAGAAAATGTCAGAGAACTAACCATAGGTGATGAAACTAAGAAGTTTGTAAGTGCTGTTGGTAAGATAAATGACGGAGAGGACATTATACTTATATTAGATTTGGAAGAAATGTTTAAGGATCAATAAATTAAATAAAAAAACTGCCGCTATAGCGGCAGTTTTTTTAATTTTCCTGTATTAATTGTACTTCGTACATTTCGCAATTATCACCTTTAAACGAAGTACAATGACCATTCGCATAGTGTATGCAAGTACATACATTACAAACTTTCAAACAAAGAAAATCAGATTCGCAAGTGTTGTTTGTAGTTCCTTCATTTTTTTCTAACATTAAAATTCCCCCTCAAATAAAAAACTAAATGTTCCGTGCAATTTTTAAATCTTATACATTCATTATACCCGCAAAACAGGATTAAAACAATAATTTTTATATTGCACAATGAGCATAAAATGAAGGAAAAGTTGCTTTTGACTAAAAATAACCTTTAGACAAATGAATTATTTAGCTTTATATATTGCAAAAACGAATAAAATAGATGAAGTTTACTAGATTGTTAAATACTTCTAAACTTGGGTATAAAATTATAAGATGAAATTAAAGCTTTTTTTAAGCGTCAAATATATCTGAGGAGGTAGCTGTATGAATGTGTCGTTTGGGATTATTACTAAAAATTTTACAACTCCAGGGACTTTAGAATTGTTTTTAGATAATGCTGAAAAATATGGACATCGAGTACATAGCGTAATAGTAGCTTATTCGTTTGATTGTGATTTTAAAATGGTAGAACGATTACAGGGACGGGTAAAGATAGAACTCATAAAGATAAATCAAAATGAGGGCATGGTAAAAGACCTTTTAGAATACCGAGTTTCTCAAAAAAGTTGTGATTTTATTTTGAAATCACAGGAATTAATTGATTTTGGGATGGTACCTTACGGCAAAAATAGAAATAATGTTTTAGTTAAAGCAATTTTGAACAAAACAGACGTTCTTCTATTTATAGATACTGATGTATATCCTTATATTTTATCTAAAATAGAGGATGAGCGAGAGCAAGTTGATATAGATTTTGTAGGCGAGCACTTGAATTATTTGAAAAAAGAAAATGTCGATATTACAACTAGCGATTATTCAGGGTATTTCATAATACCAATGATGAAATTTGAAGGAATGAAAGATTTATTTAAGGGAATACAAAAAGAAATGATGTATGAACGGGTTCAATCATGTAGAGAAGATAGTTGTTTGGTTTTTGGAAAACCAGTAAAACGTGATGTATTTGAAACTAATAAAGTACTTGGTGGAAATTTGGGAATTAATATAAAGGAACTTAAGCATTTACCACCATTTTTTTCAGATGTTTTGGTTGTTGATAACAAGCCTTATTTAACTCGAGGGGAAGATACTTTATTGGGATTAGCAGTTAACCGTGGAAACAGGAAGTGCATAGATATAGATATGAAAATTTTTCATGATACATTTAATAACTATCCGTTTAAACCAGATATAATAAATGACAAAAACATTACAGATAGATTTTTCTATGCTTGCATGGGATGGATAGGCAGAAACCCATTTTTAAATTGGATGCATAAAAGAGATATAAATGATGTTTATGAGAAGCAGAGAGAAGCTTTGATAAGAGGAGAACAAGCTATAGCTAATTATTTGAAAGATGACAGATTTTTGAAATTATCAGAGGCTTTAGATATTTCTTATGGGCAATTAGATTATATGATTGACAGATATAGAGATACTTTAGATTCATGGAGTGAAATAACAACTAAATTATTATAAGAGGAGGAGCAATTGATGAAAATTCTTATGATCAATCATTTTCCATTGGAAGGATCAGGTAGCGGTATTTATACGAGAAATATAGCGAAAGAATTGGCTGAAAGAGGTAACGAGGTAGTTGTAGTATTCCCAGAGATTGAAAAAGTAAACTATGAAGGATTTAAATCTGTACCAATTATATTTAGAGGAAAACAAGATCAAAAAAGTTATGATGTTGATTTTAATTTTCCTTGTTTTACAAGTCATCCTAGAAGTAATTATACATTTTATGACATGAATCATGATCAAATTGAAGAATATATTTCCATATTTATGAAAAAAGTAAAAGCGGAGATTGAAGTATTTAAACCTGATATAATTCATGCACAGCATTTGTGGCTAGCGCCATATATTGCGAGTCTAACCAATATACCATATGTTGTTACAGCGCATGGAACTGATCTGAAAGGTTTTAAGAAAGATGGTAGATATCACAAATACGCATTAGAAGGAGCAAAGAAAGCGGAAAGAGTAATAACAATTTCGAAGCAGGTTGATAGAGAGGTTGAAGAATTATATCATGTGCCTCTAGAAAAAAGGACTAGAATAATGAATGGGTATGATGATGGATTGTTTGTGATGGACGAGACTATAGACAGATATGAGATACTAAAATCATTTGATATAAAGGAAGAACCAAAATATATTATTTCTTTTGTTGGAAAGTTGACTCATTTTAAGGGAGTGGATGTTTTATTAAAAGCAGCTCATATATATGAGAAAAGATATGGACACACTGTTCTTACGATAATAGCTGGCAATGGCGAATTGTATTCAAAATTGAATAAACTGAAATCAGATTTGAAACTTACTAATGTTCATTTTCTGGGACATGTGTCTCAATCTGAATTAGTTAAAATATACAATATAGCAGATGTAAGTGTAGTGCCATCGAGAACTGAACCATTTGGACTTGTTGCGGTAGAGGCTCTAGCTTGTGGAACTCCAGTGATTGGAACGAATCAAGGCGGATTGCCTGATTTTATAAATGAAGATGTAGGGGCACTTATTCCGGTTGAAGATGAATTGGAGTTGTCGAAAAAAGTTGTAAATGAGCTTGAAAGAGTAGATAAAGAAGAGCGAAGTAAGTACTGTAACAAATATGCAAAAGAAAATTTCTCTTGGAAAAATTCTATTGGAGAATTAGAGAAATTATACCAAGATGTCTTAAATAAAAAATAACTATCGAGGAGGAATTATTCATGAGGACTAGTGTTGTAATACCGACATATTGGGGAAGAAAAAAAGGAGAACCTTGGCAGGAGGGAGATGCAGTTTACGACCATCCTACTTATATAGATGGAGAAGATACGCTTGGCAGAACTTTGGAGAGTATGAAAGGATTAAATGATAAAAATTTTAAACTAATAATACCCATCTGTCCAACTACAAGAGAAATCGAAGAAGTTGCCGAAAAGAGAGTTAGGGAAATCGTAGAGAAGGCAGAATTAGATATTGAAACCTATTTATTTACTCCTAAGAATGCTAGAGCAATAGAAAAATTATTGAGAGAAAAAGGCTTGCAAGAATCAGCACTTGATCTTTTAGAGTTAAAAGGATATTCAAATGTTAGAAATATGTGTTTGTATTCGGCTCATATATTGTCATCAGATGTTACCATTTTGATAGATGATGATGAGGTTTTTGAAAAAGCAGATTTTATAGGTAGAGCGACAGAATTCATAGGAAAGAGATTGTATGGTAAAAGTATATTTGGAGTAGCTGGATATTATTTAAATAAAAAAGACGAATATTATGATGATGTTGACATGAAAGCTTGGATGACTTATTGGGATAGATTTGGAAGCAAGGCTAAAGCTTTCGATAAAATAATATCTTGTGATCCAAGACTTAAGCAAACACCATTTGCTTTTGGTGGTCTAATGGTAATTCACAAAAATATGTATAGAATAGTGCCATTTGATCCAAGTATAACTAGAGGAGAAGATATAGATTATCTAATGAATGCAAAGATGTTTGGATATGACTTCTTCTTGGATAACACTTTAAATATAAAACATTTGCCACCACCAAAAAATCATCCAATATGGAAACGATTTAGAGAAGATATTTATAGGTTCTTGTATGAAAAATCGAAAATAGATAATCAATATGAAACTGCGAATATGAGAAAGGTTACAGCAGAAGATTTCGAGCCATATCCGGGAGATTTTTTGAAAGAAGATTTGGAGGATAAGATTTTTAAAACTAATATATTATTAGCTCTTGATTATCTAGCACAGGGAGAAGTTGAAGCGTGTAGAGAAGCGATTAACAATATTTATTTGAGTAAATATGAAGCAATTCCTAAGATGGACACATTTACAGAATACAGAAAAATTCAAAAAGCTTGGGAAAAACTAATAGAAGCAACGGTTACGTATAGACGTGAAATTAGGGGGATAATAGAAACTAATAATTTGACGAATGATGTCAAGAGAATAGACCCTGCTCATTTCAAAGATTTAAGTGCAGTTGAAATAAAAGATATAATGAAGAGTATGCCAGAATTTAAAGAATTTAGCGATTTTGAACTTTCAGAATTAGCGCAAATAACTTATATAAAAGCATATAAAAATGATGAGGTTATTTTCAAAAAAGGTGACAAAGATTCTAGGCTTTATATAATATTACGCGGATGTGTTAGAATTGTAAAGAGAAACGATATGGGAGAAGAAATACCATTGTCTAAGATTTGTAGTAGAGGAATCTTAGGAGAAACAGCGATTGTTAATGAAGATCATCATGTAGATGCAGTTGCGGATGAATTTGTTGAGCTATTGACTGTAGATCAAAAAGATATAGAAAAATTAATACAAAAAGATCCTAAGGTTGGAAATAAGATATTGTTTATGTTCTTAGATAAGCTATTCTTCAAACTTAGCAATACTAATGAGCTAGTTAAACAGTTTGTTATGAAAGATACAGAACAAATTAAGACAAATGAATAAACACAGTTGAGATAAATTCATGACAAAATAAAATTAAAATGATACAATTATAAAAGGAGATTTGTATACAAATCTCCTGTGTTTTTGAATAAATGGAAATAAATTCGCATATAGGAGGAGGTAAAAATGAGAGTAAGAAAAGCAGTTATACCAGCGGCGGGATTAGGAACTAGATTTTTGCCAGCAACCAAAGCACAACCCAAAGAAATGTTACCTATAGTTGATAAACCGGGAATTCAATATATAGTAGAAGAAGCTATTAAAGCGGGAATAGAGGAAATACTAATTATAACAGGTAGAAATAAAACATCTATAATCAATCATTTTGATAGAGCTGTTGAACTTGAACATAATCTTAAAGAAAAAAATAAAATAGAATTGTTACAAAAAGTCGAAGAAATAACAGATATGGCTAATCTTCACTATGTTAGACAAATAGAGCCAAAAGGATTAGGGCATGCTATATTGTGTGCAAAGACATTTGTCGGAGAAGAACCATTTGCAGTACTATTAGGTGATGACATTGTACATTCTGAAGAACCATGTGTTAAACAATTGATAAATGTTTTTGAAAAAGAAAGGGCGTCTGTACTAGGAGTTCAAACGGTTGATCCAAGTCAGGTAGACAAGTATGGGATTGTTGATGGTGAAAAACTATCAGATAGAACATATAAAGTAAATGATATGGTAGAAAAACCTTCTGTAGAAAATGCTCCTTCTAATGTAGCTATACTAGGCAGATATATACTTACACCAAAGATATTTGAGTTATTAGAAAAAACAGAACCGGGTAAAGGCGGAGAGATTCAATTGACAGATGCCATAAAGGCTTTAGCTGAATTTGAAGATATATATGCATATGATTTTAAGGGTCAACGCTATGATACTGGAGATAAACTAGGTTACCTGAAAGCTACTGTTGAATTTGGGATGCAACACGAAGATGTTGGAGATGCTTTTAAAGAGTATCTTAAGGGCATATGCAAGGAGATATAATATGAACGATATGAATATGATATTTGAAAGAAGAAGTGTTAGAAAGTTCAAGGATGAGGATGTTAAAGATAAAGATTTAACAAAAATGATTGAAGCGGCTATAGAGGCTCCTTCTGCAAAAAATCTTCAAAACTGGCATTTTGTTATTTTGAAAAACAGAGATATGATTGCGAGATTAGAACAAATAGTACTTGAAAAGAATGAAGAGTTGAGCCAATTTTTAAATGGTGAGCAAAAAGAAAAGTTTGTTAAATTTTCTAAATATGCTACTATATTCAAAAATGCTCCAGTTACGGTACTTGTTTATGCAGGAAATTATAATCCAACAGGTTTAGACCTAGTTAGAAAATCGGGAGATTTAAAAACCGCAGAAATTATAGAAAAGGCAGCGCCAGGAATACATGGGGTTGCAGCAGCAATTCAGAACTTTATGCTTGCAGCTAGCAGTTTAGGTTATGGAACATGCTGGATGACAAGTCCAAATTATGCAATAAAAGAAATAGAGTCGTTTATAGGACTTGAAAAAGAGGGGTATCACTTGGTTGCGATAACGCCGCTAGGAGTTCCTGAATATATCGGTAAAAGACCTCCAAGAAAATCTATTGATGAGGTAGTGACGATAATTAAATAATAGAAAACACTGTTGAGATTTTGTTATATAACTAAAATTTCAACAGTGTTTTTGTTTAAATGATTATAAAAGTCTTATTCCTTTTTCTTTGCAAATAGATTGCATATCTTCAGGCCAAATCGAGGCTTGAACTTCACCTATATGAGCTTTTCTTAAGAAAAACATACATATTCTAGATTGTCCAATTCCACCACCCATTGTTTGAGGAAGTTGACCTGCTAATAATTTTGAATGGAAAGGAAGAGATGCTCTTTCAGAACAACCTTCTATTTCTAATTGTTTAGTCAATGCTTCGGCATCTACACGAATACCCATCGAAGAAAGTTCCAAAGCTATATCTAAAACTGGGTAATAGAATATGATGTCTCCGTTTAAAGTCCAATCGTCGTAGTCAGGAGAACGACCGTCGTGTTTTTCGCCAGAAGCTAATTTTCCACCAATTTTCATGATGAAAACAGCTCCTTTTTCTTTAGCTATTTCATATTCTCTTTCTTTTGGAGTTAAATCTGGAAAGCGACTTTCCAATTCATAAGTTGTTACAAAAGAAATATCTTCAGGCAATATTGGGTGAAGAGTAGAGTATTCAAGAGAAAGATAAAGTTCAGTTCTCTTAAAAACTGAATAAATTTTTCTAACAGTTTCTTTTAATTTTTCTTCTGTTCTATCAACCATTGGTATTATTTTTTCCCAATCCCATTGATCAACATATATAGAATGAATGTTATCTAAATCTTCTTCACATCGTATAGCGTTCATATCAGTATAAAGTCCTTCATATAATCCGAAATCATATCTATGAAGAGCCATTCTTTTCCATTTTGCTAAAGAGTGTACTATTTCTGCATGGCAAGAGTCGGCGTCTTTGACGTTGAAACTAACTGCAGATTCTGTTCCGTTTAAGTTATCGTTTAGCCCAGTTTCTGGTCTTACAAATAGTGGTGCTGAAACTCTTGTAAGGTTTAATGTTTTAGATAGTTCCTTCTGAAAGAAATCCTTAGTTTTCTTGATAGCTAGTTCTGTTTCTCTTAGTGAAAGAGATCCTTTATAGTCTTTTGGCATAATTAGTTTTTCCATTAAAATCACTCCTTAAATTATGGTATAAATAAAAATATAAGTGCATAAGCATCCGGACGCTTGCAAAATAATATTTTTGGGTATAAAAAAAGTCTATCATCCCACATATGGGACGAAAGACTGAACTTACGCGGTACCACCCAAATTATTTTAAAATAAAATCACTCATCGATACGGAGACTAGAGCTCGATATCTACCAAAAATAACGGTTTGGAACCGGCTGTGCCTACTTCGTAAAAGTTTCGGACAGCTGCTCAAAGGTGTTCTTCCATTGGGTATCCGTATCGAACTTTCACCATCATCGACTCGCTAAAACTACCAACTCAACGTACTCTCCTTGTCACTGCATTTGTATATTTGATTTATATAGATTATATAGCAGCACTTTGCTTTAGTCAAGCAAAAAAATAAAAAAAATATAAAAAAATATAAAAAATTGATATGTTGGGTATCTAATAAAAGTGAGGAGGCGGTCATATGCTTACAAATAAGGAGTTTTTAGAAATATCACAATTTGTAAAGTTAAATTACGGTATAAACTTAACGGAAAAGAAGAGAGCATTAGTTGCGGCAAGGCTTGAAAATTATATTGTAGAAAAATCATATGATTCATTTTCGAGTTATATGAATGCGGTTAGAAGTGATGAATCGGGTAATTTAATGAAAGAGTTTTTGAATAGAATAACTACAAATCATAGCTATTTTTGGAGAGAAAAAGAGCACTTTGAATACTTTAGAAATGAAGTATTACCATATTTGAAAAAAGTAAAAAAAGATAGAGACCTCAGAATTTGGAGTGCTGGGTGCTCTTCAGGACAAGAAGCATATACTTTAGCTATGATTATTGATGATTTTTTTGGAAAAGAAAAAACACTTTGGAATACACAAATATTAGCCACAGATATATCAGATAAGGTACTTGCTGTAGCTAGAACCGGTTCTTATAAAAAGGATGACGTAATGGAAGTACCTAATTATTATTACAAGAAGTATTTTGATAAATTGACAAGTACAGAGGTCAATATAACAAATAAGTTAAAGGATGAGGTTTTGTTTAGAAGACTTAATTTATTAAGCGACTATAGGTTTAAAAAGAATTTTGATGTCATATTTTGTAGGAATGTTATGATCTATTTCGATTTTCAAACTAAGCACGAGATTATGAAGAAATTTTATAATGTATTAGATAGTGGAGGTCATTTGTTTATAGGTCACTCTGAAAGTATTGACAGAAACATAGTTCCATTTAAGTATGTAAAACCATCAATATATGTAAAGTAGGTGAAATGATGATTGGAGAATTTGAGAGAAATCCTATGTTTTTGGCAAAGGTACTTGAAAGCATCGGAGATGGATTGATTCACACAGATGCAGGTGGAAAAATTATTTTTTACAATCCTAAAGCACTGGAGATATTGAAGACTGAAAAAAATTTACTTGGGAAAAATATTCGAAATGTATTAAAAATATATGATTATAAAGAGAATATATTGATCGAAAATATATTTGAAAAAGTTTTGGAGAATGGTCAAATAATGCATTTAAAAAGGAATTCGGTTATATATGATAATCATGGAAATGCATATTATTTATCCGCAAATTGTACTCCTATAATAATTGGTGAGAAGATATTTGGTATGGTTGTTGTTTTTCGAGATGTTTCTAGATTGGTAAAGAACGAACAACAACTAAGAACGCTTTCGAGAGCGGTTGAACAAAATCCGACATCTATACTAATAACAAATACTAATGGACAGATTGAGTATGTGAATCAAAAATTTGAAGAAATAACGGGGTATTCTTTTCAAGAAGTAGTTGGAAAAAATCCAAGTATATTGAGATCATCCTATCATGATAAAAATTACTATAAAGAATTGTGGAGTACTATAGAAGGTGGAAAAGCCTGGCAAGGAGAGTTTCTGAATAGGAAAAAAGATGGAACGCTTTATTGGGAGAAGGCGTGGATCACCCCTATAATCGATCATGATGGTGAAGTAACTAGTTTTTTAGGTATAAAACAAGACATAACAGAATCTAAAAAAATGGCAGAAAAATTAAGAGAGCGAGAGGCTCGACTAAATACAATAACGAAAAATATGAAAGATGCTATTATCCAAACTGATGATCTAGGAACAATAGAATATGCTAGTCCATCAACGGAACGCCTGCTTGGTTATAATTACAATAAAGTTATAGGAAAACCAGTACATGAATTTATTCATCCACAAGATAGAAGCTGGCTTTCACAACAGAAAATCGGTAAAAAAAATTTAGATGAAGTTGTGGAAATAAGGGTTAAAACGTTTGGAGGACCGTATATTTGGATAGAGGCGGCAATAAATGAAATTGAAGAGGAGGGTATAAAAGGAAAGATATATTCTTGTAGGGATATAACTATTAAAAAAGATGCACAGGAAAAATTTAAAAAGGCAATGGAAGTTGCAGAACATGCAAATAAAGCTAAAAGCCAATTTCTTGCAAATATGAGCCACGAAATAAGAACGCCAGTCAATGGAATAATTGGTATGACCAATTTAACACTGATGACAGATTTGACAGAAGAGCAGAGAGAAAATTTAGATTTGGTAAAAAGCTCTGCTGAAACTTTAATCAAATTGATAAATGATATATTGGACTTTTCAAAAATAGAAGCTGGAAAAATAGTTCTTGAAAAGATACCATTTAATCTAGAAAATTTGATAAAGAAGATTATTAGTAGTTTTAAATTCAAATCGGATGAAAAAGGTTTAGAGTTGAAATACAATATTCATTTTAGTTGTGAAAATAATTTTATTGGCGACCCAAATAGAATACAACAAATACTAAATAACTTACTGAGTAATGCACTTAAATTTACAGAGTTTGGCAGTATACAAGTAGATGCTAGACTTAAGAGCAAAAGGAATAATGAAGTTGTTTTGGAGTTTGAAGTGAGAGATAGTGGAATTGGAATAGCTGAGCACAATTTAGATAGATTGTTCGAAAGTTTTAGTCAGGTAGATGGTTCAATAACTAGAAGATTTGGAGGGACAGGATTAGGACTTTCTATTACTAAACAATTAATTGAATTGATGGGTGGAAGCATAGAAGTAGAGAGCGAAGAACATGTTGGTACTTGTTTTAGATTTTGTATAAACCTAGGATCGAGTGATGTGAAAGCTGTTGAAGGCGAGGATGATTTTGTAATACCAAAAGCGCTGAAAAAATTGAAAGTTTTGCTTGTAGAAGACGATCAAATAAATCAAATGGTTACATTAAATTTAGTTCAAAAACAAGGGCACCAAATACTATTAGCTAATAATGGAGTAGAAGCACTAGAACTATATGAAAAAGAATATTTCGATATAATTTTGATGGATATACAGATGCCAGAAATGGATGGAATCGAAGCGACAAAAAGAATTAGAGCTATGGAAAAAGATATTGAAAATCATGTTCCTATAATTGCAATTACAGCTCATGCGTTGCAAGGTGATCGGGAGAGATTTATAAAAGCTGGAATGGATGATTACTTGTCAAAACCACTGGAAGTTTCTAAATTTTACGATGTTATAAATAAATATACTAGCTACTATGCGGATAAGATGGAGAAAGAAAATGTTCAAATTGATGAGTTAGTCCAAAAAGCAAAGGATAGTATAAATAAAAAGAGGAATACAGCAGAGATTGCTATCATAGGAAGTAGTTTAAAACAAACGCTTGAAGTCTTGGGAAATAAAGTACAGAATTCAAATAACTTTGGAGAAATAGAAAATTTGGCAAAAAAAGTAAAATATTTAGCTGAAGAGGAAAATCAGATGACTATAAAGAAATATGCATTTAAAATACAAATGACATCGAGGAAACACGATGTAGATGGATGCAAAGAATTGTATGAAGAGTTAGAAAAAAATTTAAAGAGAGCTTGACAAAAAAAGACCTAAATGATAATATGTATCAAAAGATAATAATTATCATTGGAGGTGTAATTATGAGTATTTTGGTTGTAGGTGGAGACAATATTGAAAAAATAAGTTATGAACTCAATAGAAAAGGGTTTGATGAAATTAACCACTACAATGGAAGGAAAAAAGGACAGAGAAAATTTAAGATATCAAAAAAATTAGATTATGTTCTAATTTTAACTGATTTTCTAAATCATGCAATGATGGAAAATATAAGAAAACGTGCTAGAATAGCGGAAGTTCCAGTACTGTATTCTAAGAGATCACTTAGTAGTGTAAAACAAACTATGGACGGTTTAGCCTGTTAGATAATAAATGAAAAAGCTGATTGTATTCAATGATTTTTTGAATACAATCAGCTTTTTCGTTTGAATTAATTCTATTAGGAATATTAACACTAAGTTATTGTAAATATGAGGCAAATATATCTTCAATAGATTGAGTTTCCAGTAAAAAACTCATTTTTTCTTTAGATTTTACAAATTGCGAGTACAATTGGTCTGATAATCTTGGATTTCCATAAATTCGCCATGCTTGAGTTTTTACATATGGAAGAGAAGGATGCCCTATAAATCCGATTACATCTTTAAGAGGATATCCAAGAAAGACACCAATTTCATCTGGAATGTTTCCAAATGAAATTTTTAAAAAAAGCTCACACAATATTTTTTCAAAAGAAGATGAATAGCCAAGTTTTGATAAAAATATAAGATTACTTTTATTCTTCAATGTAGATTCTAATTTTGAAGGGTGAAAAAAGAACACTTTATAGCTGTATTGACTAAAATCTATTACTTTAAATTTGATTTTGCTACAAGCAGAGAAATGCGCTTGTATTTCTTCTATTGATTCAAAATTGCTTTTAGGGATGCTTATTATTTCGCTTGGTTTTTGCCCAAAAATAACAGGGGATAGTAGATTTACTAACCATTTTATATAGTTTGATTTTGGATGTGCACATAGAGTACAATTTTTACATATTGTCATAGGATCACCTCTCAAATAATCGATAAAGAAAATGATAATCATTCTTAATTAATTATATCATATAACCATGTTATTGTAAAATTGACCAAGAATAATGTATTGTCTTATATGAAATGTTAAAAAAAATTAATAATAGCAAAAAATCAGACAATTCATTTGCGGTTATGTTGTATAATATAGTGAGGATATGTTTTGATGACATATAATACTAGAGAATTAAGGTGGGGATGCTATGACAAAGGTACCAAGTGATATTGAGATTGCACAAAATGCAAAAATGGAACACATTGAAAAGATTGCAGAACAGATTGGTGTTGGAATTGATCAATTAGAAGTTTATGGAAAGTACAAGGCAAAAATAGATGGGAATTTTCTAAAAAGCATAGAGAACAGACCAGATGGTAAACTAATACTTGTGACAGCTATAAATCCGACTCCGGCAGGAGAAGGCAAAACTACCGTTAATATAGGGCTATCAATGGCTTTAAACAAAATTGGTAAAAAAGCTATAAGTGCACTTAGAGAGCCTTCTTTAGGACCTTGTTTTGGAGTTAAAGGAGGAGCGGCAGGAGGTGGATATTCTCAAGTAGTTCCAATGGAGGATATAAACCTTCATTTTACTGGAGATATACATGCCATCACTACGGCTCACAATCTACTTGCCGCGCTTTTAGATAATCATATTCATCAAGGAAATTCAAAGAATATAGATACTAGACAAATAGTTTGGAAACGTGTGTTGGATATGAATGACAGAGAACTCAGACATATAGTTGCTGGATTAGGTGGTAAGACAAATGGAGTGCCAAGAGAAGATGGTTTTGATATTACAGTTGCATCAGAGATAATGGCAATTCTATGTTTGGCGAGTGATTTAGATGATTTGAAAAATAGAATAGGTAGAATGACAATTGCATATGATTATAGTGGGAATCCAATTACACCAGATGATATAGAAGCTACTGGTGCAGTTACACTTTTATTAAAGGATGCTATTAAACCTAACATAGTGCAAACAGTAGAAAATACACCAGTGTTAATACATGGTGGACCATTTGCTAACATAGCACATGGATGTAATAGTTTAATAGCAACTAAGGCTGCATTAAAACTGACTGATTATGTTGTTACAGAGGCTGGATTTGGAGCGGACTTAGGAGCAGAGAAGTTTTTTAATATAAAGTGTAGACAAGGAAATTTAAAACCTGATTGTACAGTGGTAGTTGCTACTATACGAGCACTTAAACATCACGGCGGGGTAAGAAAAGAATTTTTAAGTGAAGAAAACATTGATGCTCTTGGAAAAGGATTTTCAAACTTAGAAAAACATATAGAAAATGTTAGAAAATTTAAAGTACCAGCGGTAGTTGCTATAAACAAATTTCCTACAGATACGGAAGCTGAAATTCAGAAATTACAGGAACTCTGTAAAGCTATGGATGTAAAAGTAATATTGACAGAAGTTTGGGCTAAAGGCGGCGAAGGCGGAGTTGAATTGGCTAAGGCGGTTGTTGATACTATAGAAAATGAGAAGTCGCATTTTGAAACATTGTATAGTGATGATATGAATCTTGAAGCAAAAATAGAAACGATTAGCAAAGAAATTTACGGAGCAGATGGAATTTCTATTTCAGCAAAAGCTAAGAAGCAATTGAAGAAATTAGTGGAATTAGGATACGATAATTTACCAATTTGTATGGCTAAAAACCAATACTCTTTATCAGATCAAAAACAGTTATTAGGAAGACCAGAAGGATTTAAAGTCCAAATAAAAGAAATTAGATTATCTAGTGGAGCTGGATTCGTAGTAGTTTTAACTGGAAACATAATGACTATGCCAGGTCTTCCAAAAAAACCTGCTGCAAATGGCATGGACATCGACAAGAACGGTAATATTTCAGGTTTATTCTAAAGGGGGATATTTATGATAAACAACGATCAAATATCAGCATCTATGAAAATTAAATTAGAGGATATATTTTCTGAATTACCAAGTAAAAAAGAATTTGACGATACTAAAAGGAGAGCGCCAAAAAGAGAATTTACATTGTCACAAACAGAAACTGAATTAGCACTGAAAAATGCACTACGATATATACCAGAACAGTGGCAGGAACAATTGGCACCAGAATTTTTAGAAGAGCTTTTGACTATGGGCCGAATCTATGGTTACAGATTTAGACCAGATGGAGAAATAAAGGGTGGAAGCATAGACGATTATAAAGGAAATTGTATAGCGGGGAAATCTATACAACTTATGATTAATAACAATCTCGATTTTGATATTGCCTTGTATCCATACGAACTTGTTACTTATGGGGAGACGGGACAAGTTTGTCAGAATTGGATGCAATATCAATTGATAATGAGGTATTTAGAAGAAATAGAAGAAACACAGACGTTGGTAGTTGAATCAGGTCATCCACTTGGATTATTTCATTCGCATATAGGAGCGCCTAGAGCAATAATAACAAATGCGCTTATGATAGGAGCGTTTGATGACCATGAAAATTGGCACAGGGCTATGCAATTAGGAGTTGCAAATTATGGACAGATGACAGCTGGTGGATGGATGTATATTGGACCGCAAGGCATAGTACATGGAACGTATAGTACTATATTGAATGCTGGAAGAGAAAAGCTTGGCATACCTAAAGATAAAGATTTAGCAGGTCATTTATACGTGACTAGTGGACTCGGTGGAATGAGTGGTGCACAGGGGAAATCTATTGAAATCGCCGGTGGAGTAGGCATTATTGCAGAAGTTGATCCGTCTAGAATTCAAACTAGATATGAGCAAGGATGGGTAAGTTTTGTAAGTTCGGACTTGAAAGAAGTTTTTGATAGAGCAAATGAGTGCAAAAAATCAAATAAGGCAGAAGCAATAGCATATGAGGGGAATATTGTAGATTTGTTGGAATATGCTGTTGAAAATAATATAGAAATAGAGTTGCTTTCAGATCAGACATCTTGTCATGCAGCATATGAAGGTGGATATTGCCCACAGAGTCTTGATTTTGAGGAAAGAACTAGATTGCTAAAAGAAAATAAAAATCTCTTTTGCAAGAAGGTAGATGAAAGTTTACAAAAGCATTTTGAACTGATAAAAAAACTTGTTAAGAGAGGGACTTATTTCTTTGATTATGGAAATTCATTTATGCGAGCAGTATATGATGCTGGGGTTAAAGAAATTTGTAAAAATGGAGAAAATACGTTAGATGGTTTTATATTCCCATCATATGTGGAAGACATATTAGGACCATTTCTATTCGATTATGGATATGGGCCATTCAGATGGGTTTGCTTGAGTGGTAAGTCAGAAGACTTATTAAAGACCGACAAAGCAGCTATGTCTTGTATTGATCCTGATAGAAGATTTCAAGACAGAGATAATTGGGTTTGGATTAGAGATGCGGATAAAAATAGACTAGTTGTTGGAACTCAAGCGAGAATATTGTATCAAGATGCTCTTGGAAGGATGAATATAGCTCTTAAATTTAATGAAATGGTTAGAAATGGTGAAGTTGGTCCAATTATGCTTGGAAGAGATCATCATGATACAGGTGGTACAGATTCGCCATATAGAGAAACATCCAATATAAAAGATGGAAGTAATATAATGGCAGATATGGCAACACAGTGTTTTGCAGGAAATGCTGCTAGAGGAATGACGATGATAGCACTTCATAATGGTGGCGGAGTAGGCATAGGAAAATCAATAAATGGTGGTTTTGGTCTAGTACTTGATGGAAGTGAAAGAACCGATGAAATTATACGATCTGCAATGCCATGGGACGTAATGGGTGGAGTTGCAAGAAGGTCTTGGGCTAGAAATGAAAATTCTATGAGCACATCAATTGAATACAATGAAAAGATGAGTGGAAAAGATCATATAACTATTCCATATGTAACAGATGAAAAAATGATCAAAGAGTTAGTCAAAAAACATTACTAGGAGGCTTTATTATGTCTGAAATCAAAAAATTAGTAGAGTGCGTGCCAAATTTTAGTGAAGGAAGAGATTTAAAAAAAGTTGAAAAAATAGTAGATTGTTTTCGAGGTAAAAAAGGTGTAAAGTTACTAGATTATAGTAGTGATGAAGATCATAATAGATCAGTTGTTACAGTGGTTGGTGAAGTAGAACCTTTAAAAAAGGCAGTTATAGATGCAATTGGCGTAGCTAAAGAATTAATAGATCTTAGAGAACACGAAGGTCAACATCCAAGAATGGGAGCGACTGATGTAGTTCCATTTATTCCTATAAGAAATATGGAAATGGATGAGGCGATTGAACTGGCTAAAGAAGTAGCCGAAGAGGTAAATAAAATTCACGATATTCCTATATTCTTGTACGAAAAAGCAGCTAGTGCAACTCATAGAACTAACTTGGCAAAAGTGAGAAAAGGTCAGTTTGAAGGAATGAATGAAAAAATGCAAGATGAACTTTGGCATCCAGATTTTGGTTTAAACAAAGTACATCCCTCAGCAGGTGTAACAGCGGTAGGAGCTAGAATGCCTTTGGTTGCCTTCAATGTAAATTTAGGGACAAACAATCTAGATGTTGCAGATAAAATAGCAAAAAAAGTAAGACATATAGGGGGCGGTCTAAGGTTTGTCAAAGCTATGGGAGTAGAGCTAGAAGATAGAGGAATAGTTCAGGTATCAATGAACTTGACAAACTATACCAAAACTACAATATACAGTGTTGTTGAGCTTATAAGAATCGAAGCTAGGAGATACGGGGTAAATATAATTGGAAGTGAGCTCATAGGATTAGCTCCTATGGAAGCTCTTATTGACAGCGCGGTTTACTATTTACAAATTGAAGATTTTTCTATGAATCAAGTCTTAGAATCTAGGCTTATGGAATAGGAGGCTTTCAAGTGAGAAATTTAATTATTCACAATGCATCTGAATTGGTATTTAGTTCAGGATATGAAGCAAAAAAAGGTAAAGATATGAATAAACTTACTAGGATTGAAGATGGTATGATTGTTGTTGAAAATGGAGTTATAGTTGCAATTGGACCTACCCATAAACTTGAGAGTAAGTTTAATTTTGACAATTATGAAATTATAGATGCTAGAGGAAAGAGCGTCTTGCCAGGTTTTGTAGATTCACATACGCATTTTGTGTTTGGAGGATATAGAGAAGAAGAATTTTCATGGAGACTTGAGGGTAAGTCATATATGGAAATAATGGAACGCGGTGGAGGAATAGTCAATTCGGTTGAAGGAACCAAAAAAGCGAGTTATGAAGAGCTTTTAAAACTAGGCGAAAAAAGACTTGACTCAATGATGAGATTTGGAGTAACTACAGTTGAAGGAAAGAGCGGTTATGGATTAGATTACGATACTGAGATTAAGCAATTAGAGGTTATGAGAGAACTAAATTCGGTTCACGAACTTGATATTGTGCCAACTTTTTTAGGAGCACATGCGGTTCCTAACGAATACAAAGGGAATGAAAGAAAATTTATCGAAAAAATGATTCGAATTTTACCTGAAATAAAAGAGAAGAATTTAGCTGAATTTTGCGATGTTTTTTGTGAAAAGAATGTTTTTGAAATAGAAGATTCTAAATATCTTTTAGAAGAGGCTTGTAAAATTGGATTGAAACTAAAGTTACATGCGGATGAAATAGTTCAATTAGGAGGAGCAGAACTGGCGGCAAACTTAAAGGCTGTATCAGCAGATCATTTGTTACAGGCATCTGATGAAGGAATAGATATGCTAGCTAATACAGGTACTATCGCGACCTTACTTCCTGCTACGGCTTTTAGTTTAAAGGAAAACTATGCTAGAGGAAGATATATGATAGATCAAGGTTGCGCGGTTGCTTTGGCATCTGATTTAAACCCTGGAAGTTGTTTTACTGAATCTATCCCACTTCTAATTGCATTATCAACACTTTATATGAATCTTACTATAGAAGAGACAGTTACAGCTCTCACACTCAATGGTGCGGCAGCTTTAGATAGAGCAGATAGACTTGGTAGTTTGGATTTGAACAAACAGGCGGATATGATAATATTGGAACATGAATCATATAAATTTTTACCATATCATATTGGGGTTAATTGTGTTGAGACTGTTATAAAAAATGGAAAAGTAATTTATGATAAGGGGAGAAAATTATGTTAAAGAATTTAAATGTGGATGAATTCACAGCTAAGACTGCTTCTAATGAACCTGTTCCAGGTGGAGGTAGTGTAGCAGCACTTAGTGGAGCTCTAGCTAGTAGTTTAGGAGCTATGGTTGCTAATTTGACTATTGGGAAAAAGAAATATATAGAAGTAGAAGAAGATATGAAAAAGATAGCATCATCTTTTGAAGACAAGAGAGTTACATTGCTGAATCTTATAGATGAAGATGCAGAATCTTTTAATGCTGTTATGAAAGGATTTAAATTGCCTAAGGAAACAGATGAAGATAAGAAGACTAGAAAAGAATATTTGCAAAAAAGCTTTAAAGAGGCAGCGAAGGTACCTTTAGAAATAGCAGCAGTTTCGGCTGAATTGTTTGATGGTATTGAAATTTTGGTTAAAAAAGGAAATCAAAATGCAGTTACAGATGGCTTAGTAGCAGCTATGATGGCGAGAACAGCTATATTATCAGCACTTTTGAATGTGAAAATCAATTTAGGATCGATAAAAGACGAAGAATTTGTAGAAGCAATGAACAAGAAAATCGAAATTTTAGAGAAATTGGCAACAAATAGAGAAGAAAAAATATTGGAATTAGTAAAATTCTAATTTGAATAATTGTAGTAAACCATCCTTATTAAAGCAAAGGATGGTTTATTTATTTTAGTCTAAATTGTTAAAAAAGCGTAAAAAGAAATCCAAATAAAAAAGATTGATAAATACTTAACAATAAGATATACTAAAGGTGATTAAACAGAACTTATTATGTAAATTTCTAGGAGGGTTAACTATGGTAACTATTAATGTCTGTATTGGCAGTGCTTGTCACTTAAAAGGGTCTTATAATGTAATTAATCGATTGCAGGAAATGATACAAGAAAACAATGTGCAAGAAGAGGTTATGGTTAAAGCGGCATTTTGCTTAGGCGAGTGTACTCAAGCAGTATCTGTGAAGGTAAATGAAGATGATGTGTGTTCTGTAAGCGAAGAGACAGTGGAGGACTTTTTTAGAAAAGATATATTAGGGAGGCTTTAGACGATGAAATTTATTCATTTTGACACCGAAAAATGTAATCATTGTTATAAATGCTTGAGAAAATGTCCATCTAAAGCAATTACTATATTGGAGGATTATGCTGAGATAGTAGATGAGATGTGTATCAAATGTGGAGAATGTCAAGAGATATGTCCGCAAAATGCACTTACTATAATAAGCGATATAGATAGAGTTAAGATGGCGATCAGCAGTGAAAAAAAAGTACTAGTAAGTTTGGCACCATCTTTTGTAGGAGCATTTGATTTAGATGATGCTAGGCAGATCGTTACGGGGTTAAAATTACTAGGATTTGATGTAGTCGAGGAAACGGCTATAGGAGCAGAAATTGTTTCCGATTATTATAAGAAGCAAATAGAAAAGGGTGATAAAAAAAATCTTATAACGACAAGTTGCCCTTCGGCTAACTATATGATTGAAAGGTATTATCCAGAATTAGTTAAGTATATGATGCCGGTAGTATCACCCATGTTAGCTCATGGTAAAATCATGAAACATCACTATGGAATGGATAATTATATGGTATTTATAGGTCCATGTCTAGCTAAAAAAGCTGAAGCAGAGGAACCGGAACATAGGACATTAATAGATTCTGTTTTGACGTTTGAAGAGCTTAGCGAATGGTTTTCTGAAGACAATATAGATTTGAAAAAATTGAATATAACTGATTTTGATAAGGCATCTTACCATAGGGGGAGAGCTTTTCCGATTGGGGGAGGACTTATAAATGAAGAGGTTAAAAAAGCTGCGAAAGATAAGTACGAAATTATTAGAGTTGATGGAGTCGATCGATGTAAGGATATATTAGATGCACTGAAAAATGAAGATATCACAAAAAGCTGTATAGAAATAAATGTTTGCATGGGGAGCTGTGTAGATGGTCCTGGTATGCCTAAAAATAAGGATAATTATTACGTTAGGGAACGTAGAGTACGAGAATATGTTGAAAAAGAGCAAGATTATTGGAAGGTTAATGCTGAATTATTTACAAAAGAACAAAAAGAAATGGATTATAGAAAGTTATTTATTGATAGAAAAGTAATAAGAAGAGAAGCAAGTGAGAGTGAGATAACGGCTATTTTGAGAAAAATGGGCAAGTTTAGACCCGAAGATGAACTTAACTGCAATGCTTGTGGATATTTGACTTGTAGAGAGAAGGCTCAGGCGGTATATGAGGGAATGAGTGATATAACTATGTGCTTACCGTATATGAGAGCGAAGGCAGAGAGTCTTAGAAATATAATATTTGGAAGGAGTCCAAATGTAATATTGATGCTAGATGAAGAGCTTTTTGTCAAAGAAATCAATCCAGCAGGAGAAGAGTTATTTAACGTACAGGCAGAGGATCTTGTTGGCAAACCAATATCTATGATCATTGACGATTCTGATTTTGCTAAAGTCATTGAAAGTGGTAAAAATATAATAAGTGAGAAAAAAGAATTCGCAAATTATGGAGCAGTTATATATCAAAATATAATATATATCGAAAAAGAAGGCATAGTATTAGCAATTCTTACAGATGTTACTCAAGAGGAAAAGAGCCGAAAAGAATTGGCAAGAGTCAAAGAAACGACAATAAATTCAGCTCAAGAAGTTATTGAAAAGCAAATGAGAGTTGCCCAAGAAATAGCTAGTTTGCTGGGAGAAACAACAGCTGAAACAAAAGTCATATTGACTAAATTAAAAAATATAACATTGGGCGAGGCTGGTGAATAAAAATGAGTTACTTTATTGACATTTCATACGATAGTGTCAACAAGTATGGAGAAGAATTGTGTGGGGATAATGTTGAAATTTTCCAAAATGAAGAGAGTACATTCATAGTTTTAGCAGATGGACTAGGAAGTGGGGTTAAAGCAAATATATTAGCTACTATGACTAGTAAGATGGCAGGTACAATGCTTAGAGATGGGGTTAGCATAGAGGAAACTGTTGATACTATAACTAATACGTTGCCAGTATGTAGTGTTAGAAAGCTAGCGTATTCTACATTTGGAATAATACAAATAAGTAAAGATAGCAAGTGCCATATTATAGAATATGATAATCCACCAGTATTTGTGATAAGAAATGGTGAAATATTAGATATTGAAAAGAAAGACCATATATTAAACGGAAGGCTTATTAAAGAAAGTTTTTTTGATATAGAACTAGATGATGTATTGGTATTGGTAAGTGATGGAGTTATCCACGCTGGTGTGGGGGCTATATTGAATCTAGGATGGCAATGGGAAAATGTAGCAGATTATTTGGTGAAAAATGTTACAAAAGAAAAATGCGCAGAAAATATTTCAAAAGGATTGCTAGATGTATGTAAATGTTTATATGAAAACAAGCCCGGAGATGATACAACTGTTGCAGCATTAAAGATTAGAGAACCAGAGATAATAGATTTATTTACTGGACCACCAGTAGATCCTGACAATGATTCTGTTTTGGTAGAACAATTTATGAGAGATAAGGGAAAGAAAATAGTCTGTGGAGGAACGGCAGCTAAGATTATATCTCGAGAATTAAATAGAGAGATGGAAATAAATTTAGACTATATAAATCCTAAAGTTCCACCTACTGCGAAAATAAAGGGGATTGATTTGGTAACAGAAGGCGTTCTTACACTTAGCAGAGCTATAGATGTTATAAAAGAGTATTGTAATGTTGAATCTGAAGAGGTTGTTACATTGAAAGAAAAAGATGGAGCAACTGTTTTGGCAAAAATGCTTATAGAAGATTGCACTCATTTGAATTTAAGAATAGGAAAAGCTGTAAATCCAGCACATCAAAATCCAGATTTTCCTATTGACTTAAGTATAAAATTAAAAGTTGTGGATAATTTAATTAGAGTAGTTAGAGAATTAGGTAAAATAGTTAATGTTTATTATTATTAGATGGGTGAATAATCAAGAGAAAGTGGGAAAAAATATATGAGAAAATTTGAGAGTGAAGTTCAGTTAGTAAAATATGAAGTTTTGAGAGAGGTTTCTAAAATGGCTTTGAGTGGAAAGCTGTTTGAAAATTATAGAGATATACCCAAAATAGTCGATCCAGGTCCGGAGCCTAGAAGAAGATGCTGTATATATCATGAAAGAGCAATAACTGAAAGTAGAGTAGAACTTGCTATGGGTGGGGATAGAAGTAGAGAAAACATAATAGAAGTGTTAGAATCTGCTTGTGATCAATGTCCGGCGAATAGATTTGTAGTTACTGAAACATGTAGAGGTTGTTTAGCACATCAATGTATGGAAGTATGTCCAGTTGGAGCTATACAATATGTAGATCACAAGGCATATATAGATCAAAATAAATGCATTGAATGTGGTAAATGTAGAGATGCATGTCCGTATAATGCGATAGCAGATATAATGAGACCATGTATAAAGGCATGTCCTGCAAAAGCGATATCTATAAATGAGCAAAAAATGGCGGTTATAGATGATTCAAAATGCATACAATGTGGTGCTTGTGTCTATAAATGTCCATTTGGAGCAATTCAGGATAAATCTGATATTGTAAGAATAATAGAGGTTTTAAAAAATTCAAAAGAAAAAAATGGTCCAAACGTATATGCAGTTGTAGCACCAGCTGTTTCTAGTCAATTTGACTATGCTAGTGTGGGGCAGGTTATAAGTGGACTAAAAAAGATAGGTTTTCACGATATAGTAGAGGCTGCGTTAGGAGCAGATTTGATAGCAGAACATGAAGCTAGTGAATTTGCAGAAACAATAGAGGAAAAAGGAATTATGACTACATCCTGTTGTCCAGCTTTTGTAGCGCTAATAAATCAAAAATATCCTATGCTAAAAGACAAGATATCCAATAGCGTATCACCGATGATAGCTACATCAAGACTTATAAAGAGTATGGATTCTGATGCAATAGTAGTATTTATTGGTCCGTGCACAGCGAAAAAAATGGAAATATACAGAGACAATTTAAAAGAAAGTACAGATTATGTGATGACATTTGAAGAATTGTCAGCGTTATTTGATGCTGCAGATATTAACTTGAATCAATGTGATGAAATAGATATGAACAATGCATCTTTCTTTGGAAGAATTTTTGCTAGGTCAGGTGGAGTAAGTGAAGCAGTGAGACATGTAATTGACGAAAAGAAAATTGACGTTGAATTTAAGCCAGTAAAATGTGATGGAGCGGAGGAATGTGATAGAGCTTTATTAATGGCCAAAGTGGGTAAATTAAATGGCAATTTCATCGAAGGAATGGCATGTAAAGGAGGATGTATAGGTGGTCCAGCATCATTAAAGCATGGTAAAAAAGATAGAAATGCAGTAGATGAATATGGCAAAAAAGCGTTAGAAGAGAATGTAGAAAATAGTCTTAGGATATTTGACACTAAAAATTTAAACCTTGATATAAAATAAGAATCTAAATTAAGAGAGCGCATAAATCATATTAAAAAAACAAAAAAACAATGAATAATTCGTCACAAACCTTTTAATAATTAGGCGATATTTTGACAAACTGTTATATATAGTCTTATAATTTAGGCGACAAATGTCATAATTAGTTTAGAAGTAAATGCTTAAATATTAAAAAAAATTAACTAGGGGGAAGTGACATGAAAAAAAGAGTACTGGCATTATTAATGACATGCTTTATGGTGTCTACTATGGCTTTGACAGGATGCGGAGCTAATTCAGAAAGCACAACAGAGGGAACAGCGGATCAATCAACTGCTAGTGAAACTACCGCAGAAAAGTCGTCTGATGATGGTCAAGATACAGCACCAAGTTCAGATGAAGAAAAAGTTTTGAGATTAAATTTACATTCAAATCCACCAGATATGGATCCTCAAACTACTGCTGATACACAGTCAAGTGAAGTATTAAACGAAATGCTTGAAGGCCTTGCTAGAATGCAAGAAGGTGGAGTTATAGAAGAAGGATCAGGTTTAGCTGAGTCATGGGATATCAGTGAAGATGGATTAGTTTACACATTCAAATTAAGAGATGCACTTTGGTCAGATGGGACTGCAATTACAGCAGAAGATTTCGTGTATTCTTGGAAAAGAGCATTAAATCCAAAGACTGCATCTAAATCAGCTTATTTACTTTATTCTATAAAAGGCGGAGAAGCTTATAACAAAGGCGAAGGTAGTGAGGCTGACGTTGCTATTGAAGCAGTTGATGAAAAGACATTGAAGGTAACATTAGAGAGACCAACACCTTATTTCTTGAGCTTGACAGCGTATACAGCATATATGCCAGTAAAAAAAGAGTTCCATGAATCACATAAGGAAAACTTTGCAAATGGTGTAGATAATATGATTTGCAGCGGTCCATTTGTTATAAAGACATGGAATCAAGAACAAAAAATCATTCTTGAAAAGAATGAAAATTATTGGGATAAAGAAAACGTAAACATCGATAGAATAGAGTACGATATGATCGTTGACTTAAATACACCAATAAACTTATATGAAACGAACGAATTAGATTTAATCGGTGTACCAACAGA
>JAOAQY010000182.1 GCA_025210965.1 Tissierellales bacterium | reverse complement strand
CAAGTGTTACTTTTACATTGTCTTTGAAACTAGTTTTTATATTATTTGCTATGAATTCGGACTTGTATTTCATGCTTAGTATCATAATTCCTGCAACTAAAAAGCTAAGTCCATCTATCATTATTGCATTTTCTAATGATAGTATTCCGCCAAGTGCCGGTCCCGCTAAAAGCGCTGTATTGTTTAAAAAGCTTGATATAGAATTTGCATCTGTCAGCTCTTCTTCACCAACTAACTCTGGCAATATAGCCTGCGATGGTGGATTGTAAAATATATTTCCAAGACTCATCAAAAAATTGAAAACAAATACCATCTCGATTCCTATCCTATCTATTAGTAGTGTAAATACTATACATAGTATAGCTCTATAGAAATTACACATAGCCATTATTTGCTTTCTATCTCTCCTATCGGCAATCGAACCAGCATGAGAACTAAGTAATATTTGAGGTAATACACCTGCGATGGCCATGAGTGCTGTCATCAAGTATGAATTTGTAGCTCCAAATGTATAGAGCGGTAGCGCTACTATCCTTATCCCCGAGCCTATATCAGAAATGAAATCTCCAATTGCCATTTTCACAAAGTTTCCATTTTTAAAAAGCTTAGAATTTATATGCATATCAATCCTCCCGTTTATTTTACTGTAAATTATATATTATTTAACAATATTTGTAAACCCGAATTAATTCGCATAAAAATATCCAACAAATTACAATTAATTTGTTGGATATTTTTTATTTCTTCTATTCTCTATATATTTATCTATGTCTTTAACCAAATATCCTGCTCCAGTGCTATGCAATAAATCATAAAAAGAATCAATATAGCTAAATACTTCATATTCCTTAAACAACTCTAGAGTTTTTTTTCCAGTTAAATTATGTGCTACTTTATAGCTTTCAATGCAAAAAACAGTAAATTGAATTTCCTTTCCCATATAGCTCACCTCAAATCTGTGGATAGGTCATGTGATTTGTCTCTTTTTGCTCCTTGAATAATTCGAATAACTTTTCTGTACTATACTGCCAAAATTTAGTTTCTTCTCTTTCTAATAATTCATACAAGGGTGAATTGTAAAGCTCTTCTAGTGCCTTTTGATCTGATAGATCTAACTGATTTTTAATTTTTTCCACCAATGCAGCAATTAATATCGAAAACACTGAATCAAACTGTGCACTATTCAAATACATCACCTCCAATAATTTCAAAATTATAAAACTCACAACACTTCAATGCTTTTTCGCTATGAAAGAGCACTTGATCAAATAACTTTTCAACCTTCAGTCTTTTTAAAGCTTCTTCTTTGCTCAAAACTCCAGTTTCAAAAAGTTTAACAGTCAAATATACATTATCGTCTGCAACTGGTCCCCATATAATATCATACTCTTCTTCCATATATGTACCATTTCTGTTTGCAGTTATAAAATCTAGCCATTCTTTATCTGGCTTTTCAAATTTTTTTATTTTAATTTCTTTCTCAGCTTGAAATTTATATACAGATAAATATGATGATTCGGAGTTATTTCGTGCCATTACTTTTTGAGACCATCTAATAGCTTGATTCTTATTTGTAGTAGTATAAAACCCTGTGCCAAAGTCCAATAATCTATTACTCTCTATTATCCGAGGCTTCTTAACAATAACATCACTACCATGATACAACCACATTATTTTCTCACTCATATTAGCCCTCCTACTATTTATATTTTACCCTAGATTTTTTCTTTTATCAAAGCAAAAAAGTTTAAGCAAATTCCAATTAATTTGCTTAAACTTCTCGTTTTTTCAGATCTCTATTTACTTATCATCTCTCTCACCTGAACTACATCTTTGTCACCGCGCACATATAAATTTATTATGATTAGTTGATAATATTTACTTTTTAAAATTCAATTCATATATTTACAAACTAATAAAAATAAAAGGTAACACTGTATTTATTTTAAATTACTTTGAAAAAGCTTAATGATAAGATGAAAACTATGATTGGCGATGCATATTTTACAGTCAACTTCAGAAAATAGTAACCTAATGTGTTTTTCTCAATATTGCATGTTTTTGCCATATTATCTATTCCCCAAAACCAGCCAATAAAAACGCTCATAGCAAACGCTCCACTAATTAGAAATAAATTATTAACTAACATATCAAATAAATTAAACATAAAACCTGACAGTATGGATGGGACGCTGATTAAACATACTGCAATGAATGTTGTAAATAATCCTTTTCTTCTAGTTATATTAAACTGCTCCATAAAAAATGAAATCACAGCTTCCCACCCTGCAACACCTGATGAAAATGCAGCAATATAGAATCCTATATAAAAAATGGTTCCCCAAAGTCTACCTTTTAGCATCTGATTGAATATATTTGGCATTGTAATAAACGTTAATTCTGAACCAGCACTCATCTCTACTCCAAAAGCTGATGCCATAGGAAAAATCATCATCCCTGATGCTATAGCAACAATGATTGTTGAAAAAACTACTATTGTTGAGTTCTTAATAACATTTAATTTGTCTTGGTTTTGATAACTTCCAAAGATCATAGCAACAGCCATTGCTATTCCTAATGAAAAAAAAGTCTGACCAAGTGCTACTAGTACCCCTTCAATAGAAAATGATTCAAAATTTATAGTGAAAAAAAATTTTAAACCTTCCATTCCTCCCTCTAACCGAAGTCCAACAATTATCAAAGTAGCTATAATAACTGTTAAAATAGGTAGTAGTATTTTAGATATTTTCTCAAGTCCACTTTGCAAATCATTTCTAACAACCATCATAGTAACTAACGTATTTACTAAAAACAAACTAAAAACCAATGACTTATTCGAGATAAATACTTCGAAATAATTTATAATTTCAGATGACTTCATGCCATCAAAAATACCAAACAAAGTTGCATATACGTAATGAATAATCCAAGCATATACCGGTGCTGTATATCCTATAATCATAATAATACAAATCATGTGAAACCATCCTACTATATGCCAACTTTTTTTAGGTGCAATCTTCTTATATGCACCAACTGGTGTTTGCCTCGTTGCCAGCCCCATTGAAACTTCCGCTGAAAACAAAGGAATACCAATTATAATCATCATTAATATATATGTGAGTAAAAATAATCCACCACCATATTTACCACAAATATATGGAAATCTCCAAATTGTTCCAACACCAACTGAAAAGCCTATCGTTGCAAGCATAAATCCAAGTTGAGAGCTAAAAGTTTTTCTTTTCATTTCAACATTCATAACTTTTCGATTAACCATTAAATCCCCTTTCATTTCACTAACATTTAAATATTAGTCCCTCAATAGTATTATATGCATGTTCTGTTGGTGTAATATTCAATTTAGCCGCTCCATTTAAATTATTTCTAGTAATTTCTGCACATAGAATGCCTATTCTATCCATAGTTGTAACTTTATCCGCTTTATCACCTTTCGTATACATTTCCATACCGGATATGACACCACCAATGTTTTGAATCCAGCATTCCTGATATAAAATCCCTCTCTCTTTTAATAAACCTGCAAGTCTAATTTCTTCTTCTTTATTAGTAGCAAATAATTGATTGTTAGCTCCACCAAAAATCATACAGAATTTCACTCTATTTATTACTTCTTCAGTAAGAAACCCCCCGATAGCACTTGGTACAAGAATATCCGCCTCTATATCTAGAATATCTTTATAATTTACCACTTCAATCTCAGCATAAGGATATTGAGTTACTAACTTCTTAGACAACTCTTCATTAATATCACATACAATTAATTCCGCACCATCTTCAATCAAAAATTCTGCTTGAGAATATCCAACAGATCCTAGACCCATAACCGCTACTTTCATTCCTTTTGCATTTCGTTTTCCAAAATGGAACTTTATTGCTTCATTCATGGCTTTATGAACACCCCAAGCAGTGGGTGGTCCCGATGGTCCAATTGGATTTTTAGAACCAGCGCTTATATACGCAGAATATTCTTTGAGTACATCTGCCAGCTCCACTGGATATCTCATATCAGGACCTGTTGTAAACTTAACACGGTCAATTGCAAATGCTAGAAAGCCTAATTCTTTTTTGTCATTAAGATCTACTTCATCGGCAATAACTGTTATTTTCCCACCTCCCCAATGGAGTTTTGCAAGAGCATTTTTAAAACTTTGAGCACGTCCTAAATTTAAACCATCTTTAATTACCTCAATCTCTTTTTCATCTCTAGTATGCCTCCTAATTCCACCCGTATATAATGCGTAATCTTTACTATTTACACCTAAATTAGTGCTGTGTAAATTCGCAATAAATCTGATATCTTTATATTTACTGTAATAGCAATCCAATCCATGAAACTTACCTTTTCTAAGTAAAGCAAATACTTCATTCAAATACTCTGTTTGTCCATATTTTGCAAACAATTCCCTTGTTTGTTTGTTATTCAACCACAAATCATTTTCCGTTAATAAGCTGTTCGTATAAAATGTTCTATTGAATTCACTCCAGTCAATGTCCTCTTCCCACTCTTTAGCTGCGATTATATATTCTTTATCTGTTCTATAATCATATCTTATTTTCAGAGTTGTCAATCCCTCTTCAATCAATGGATGATATAAACTTCCGACCAATTCCTTTCCTCCTTAATAATAGTATACTTTTGGAATTTCTAATTCTTAATTTTAAAGAATTAGAAATTCATTTTTAGCTAACTATAATCTATATATATTAATTATGCTTCTTAAATATTATTCCAATTAATTTGCTTAAACTCCTCGTTTTTTCAGATCTCTATTTACTTATCATCTCTCTCACCTGAGCTACATCTTTGTCACCGCGCCCAGATAAATTTATTATGATTATTTTACTCTCATCTAATGTTTCTGCAAGTTTTATTCCCTCTGCTATGGCATGGGCACTCTCTATCGCCGGTATTATACCTTCTGTTTTTGATAATTCAAAGAATGCTTTCATAGCTTCATCATCTGTAATGGATTTATATTCTGCTCTATTTGTCGCTTTGTAATAGCTATGCTCTGGCCCTACTCCTGGGTAGTCAAGTCCTGCAGCTATAGAATGTACCGGAAGTGGCTCTCCATTATCATCTTGAAGTGTATAGCATTTAAATCCATGAATCACCCCTATAGTCCCTTTAGTAAGAGATGCTGCGTGATCTTTTGTATCTAGTCCTTTTCCAGCCGGTTCTACTCCTATTATTTTTACTGATTCATCATTTACAAATGGATGAAATAAACCTATGGCATTACTTCCACCACCTACTGCTGCAACTAGATAATCTGGCAATTTCCCCTCGCATTCTAGTATCTGCTCTCTAGCTTCTTTTCCTATCACACTTTGAAATTCTCTAACCATAGTTGGATAAGGATGTGGACCTACGGCTGAACCTAAAAGATAGAATGTATCATCTGCATTTTTCACAAAGTCTTCAAGAGCTGCATCTACTGCATCTTTTAGTGTAGCTGTTCCGCTCGTTACTGCTACTACTTTTGCTCCTAGAAGTTCCATTCTAAATACATTTAGCGCCTGTCTCTTCGTATCTATCTCTCCCATATATATCGTACAATCCATTCCAAATAATGCACAAACTGTAGCCGTTGCCACTCCATGCTGACCAGCTCCTGTCTCTGCGATGATTCTATTTTTCCCCATACGCTTGGCTAAAAGTGCTTGACCTATGGCATTGTTTATCTTGTGAGCTCCTGTATGATTCAGATCTTCCCTTTTTAAATATATCTTTGCCCCGCCAATGCTTTTTGAAAGTCGCTCTGCGTGATATAGTGGATTTTCTCTTCCGATATATTGCTTTTGATAATATTTTAATTCTTCTAAAAACGTTTCATCATTTATGTTCTTGTAAAAATTCTTTTCAACCTCTTTTAACACTGAATCTAATTCTTTAGGTACAAAACTTCCACCAAATTCTCCAAAGTAACCATTATTATTTTCTAACATTTTAAATCTCCTCCTAAATTTACATTAATATCTGTTTTTTTAGGATCATTTCAGCGCTTTTGTTTCTATTTCCGGAAATAAAAGAGGTTTAACCTAGAAAATGCCTTGCAAGTTCCATTTTCTAAAATAAACTAAAAAAGTCCTCTATGTGCTATAAACACATAGAGGACGCTATTTGCGTGGTACCACCTCGATTGGTCAATTCAAAAATCAACCCACTCTTTCAGATACGGGAAACTATTGTCCGATATCCTATCTCTATAACGGGAGATGCCCGTGTCGCCTACTACAATTTCAGCTTCAACTCGTAAGCCCATTCACCACAGATCCAAATACTAGACTCTCACCACCGCTAGCTCTCTTTGATCCTTTTCTATAGCTACTCCTCTTACTCAACGCTTTATAATATGATCTTGGAAGTTATTATATATCTAATACTTTAGTTTGTCAAAGGCTTTTTT
>JAOAQY010000181.1 GCA_025210965.1 Tissierellales bacterium | reverse complement strand
TTTTAGGATAGTATATAAAAGAAGGGGATATTTATCATTTTTCGTGTATGGTTTCGGAAGTATGATATTTAGGATAGTATAAATACTAAATTTGTTTATGTAAATTGAATTAATTGGTTTCGGAAGTATGATATTTAGGATAGTATAAAAACGATTTCTGAAGTTATGCAATTAATTATCAAGTTTCGGAAGTATGATATTTAGGATAGTATAAAAAGTATAAAAAACAGAATTAACTTATTGTAAGTGTTTCGGAAGTATGGTAACTTAGAATAAAATCAAATATGGATTATAACTAGTCAGTTTTTGTGTCACATAACTTTGGCTTTATAGAAATAAAAAAGCTAATAGGATTTTATTTAAATCAGCTAGTGATAGAAGATGTAACTACCATAAGTAATAATCATCGTAAGATTAAAAGTATTTCCCTTCAAATAATAGTTTGAGGTTTCGGAAGTATGAAGCTTAGGATAGTAGCAAAGGAAAACATTGGCAATGTAAGTTGCTTTACAAGTTTCGGAAGTATGAAGCTTAGGATAGTAGCAAAGGATATGGGAGGTAAGATGAGAGCGAGCATATGTTTCGGAAGTATGAAATTTAGGATAGTAGCAAAGGAGGCGCGCTTATTCTATTACTTTATACTGCGTTTCGGAAGTATGAGACTTAGGATAGCATTTAATAGTAAACGTTGGAAAATATAAATTTAGAATTTTCTAAAGTAATGAAGTCAAGATGTAATTAGAGAATGTGTTGTGGTTTTATAAAGAGGGTAGAAGAATGAATATAAACATAGATTACTTCGTCAGAAAAAAATATAAAATTCCAAATAATATTTCTATTAAATCAGAATATAAGTACTTGAAGGTGATAAATAATCGAAATGTTGTTTATTTAGATATAATTATGCAGTGTGGCGGTTTTGCAATGCAAAAACAATTTCAGAAATTAGTACATAAAGTAAGTGGAACAGGAAGAACTGAGGAGAGTTCTAGAAAAGTTACTTCTGGAATAATAAATGAACTTTTAGCTGATGGTTTTATAGGTGAGAATAGAATTAATCAGAATAAAGTAATTTATCTTAAGAAACCTGCATTTGCTTTAACTGTTGGTGATTACAAAACATCTAAACGGATTACTTTGTCCAGGGACTTTAAAAACGATAAGTTGAGAATTTCATTATTAAAATTGGAAATGTTCATAATGAATGAACAATTAATTAATAGTAAAACTATGATGTATCAGTTGAAATTGGTTACGAAGCATATAAAAAAAGCAATTATTAGTAATGATAATAAATATAGATATGATCTAGATATACTGAATAGAATTTTGAACTTGGAAGATTATAAAGAGATAAAGAACTTGTTGATGGAATATCCTGAGAGAAATAATAAGCTTGGAATAATCAGAGGTATTTGGATTGATGTTGCAGATATATATAGAAAAATGATATTGCAGAGAGAAAGTATTTTTTTATCTCCAGAGTACTATAAATTATTTACATCAAATGAAGGGGAGATAACTATTCATTATATTCCTCATATTCTTATATTTGATGTAGGAAGAGATAATGAGTATTTTAAGAATAAATCTATGAAGCTGTTTAAAATGTTCTTTGAAATTGAAAATAACGATCTTAATAAGGTAAGATTAAATTATGAAAATAGTTTTGGTAAGAATATGGGGAATGATTTTGAAAATCATATAGGATATGTCCTTTCTATCATTGGAGAGGATGAAAATGTTCTTCAGGAGAAAAAGAAAGCCTTTGATGAAGTTACAGGAAATTCATTAGATACTCCTGTTATGAGAGAATGCAATATAATTCCTCTTCATACAGCCGAATATTTGTATCATTCAAGCCGTAAAGGAAATAGCTATAGCAAAAGCCATGATGCACGAATTGATAGTATACTGAATAAAAAGTTTAAAGATATAGAGAATGAGGGAATAAGAAAGGCAAATAAACAGTGTATAGAAATGTAAAATAAAAGAGAGCTCATACAAAGGCTCTCTTTTTTGTATCTGTAAGAATGAACAATCACTGGTTAGATATATGAGCTTGAACAACCAAACTACCCATATATGAATAAAAAACCTCTTAAAAATCATTGAAAATTTTTCTAAGAGGTATTTTATTTAAACAAGATCTGAGGTATTAACTGTGTGGGAAATTTTATAATCACCATCTTCTTTTTTTATAAAAGCCGTTATTCCTTGGCTTCTTAAGTCTGATAGTTCTTTCAGGAATTTGTAATTTCTTTTTCCTTTATAATTACTTGGGTATGAGTGAAAATTCTCTATGTACTTTAGTTCTTGTTCTTCAGGAGTCAAAACATCTTTTTTATAGAATGTACCGTAGGATTTTCTATCTGATGAGTAGTTTGAACGTAATGCTGTAGAAGGACTTACATTGTAAACACCATCTTCATAAACAACATTACATTCATCATAAGCACCAAGGACTCTTTTTATATCTGCTCTAACATCTTCTGGTAGAGAATTAAATATTTCTTTATTTTTCATAGTATCATCCTTTCTTATTATAATTCCTAAAATGATTATTAAAGTTTATTTCTAATTTTATTATACTATAAAAATACTCCGTTTAGAAGTATTTTTATAAAAATTATCAACTTTTGGGTTACTAGAGGAAAGAAAATTAATATATGGGGAACTAATATATGATGAATAGTGAGTAGAGAATAATATACAAGAAATTGCATTGAAAATGTTATAGTTTGAGGATATAACAAGTAATAAATAAAAAAAGTAATTGTGTATTTCGTAAACATATCAATATACATATATTACAATTTATATATTTTTTTGGCTTTAAAGTTCATTTCAAACATTATTTGTGATATAATTTATAGGAAAAATAATTTATTTTTAGGAGGAATTTATGAAGAAACTACATTTAATCTCAATATTATGTGTCACATCTATACTTCTAGTTGGTATGATAGGCTTTTCTTTTGCTGACGAAGTAATCTTAGAAAATGCTCAACTAGGAAATGACATAAAGATATTAATCAACGGAGAAGAGTACATACCTGAAGATTCGAGCAATACATTATATGCTCCAATTATGTATAACGGGAACCTATATTTCCATGAAAATTTAGTAGAATTAATTTCTAAATTAAACATTAATTATGACTACGATAACAAGGAAGTTAGTATTGGAAATGCAAAAAATCCCCAATATGTAACTGCTAAAGATCTTAATGCTAAAAATTTATATTATACAGAAAATCCTAAAGAGCTTTCTATTAAGAAGCAAACCTTTAAATCTGTTTGGAAAGTTGATCCATATTTTAGCGGTTATGATAATATATATTTTGATACCGAAAAACTACAAGGTAAAATTAACACTATTAAAGGAAATCTCTACTTTGAAAAATCCGGAAAAATTAGTGAAGTTAAAGTATTATTCAGAAAATCTAAAAGTGAATATTCTGAAGTACTAGAATATGTTACAGTTAAATCTGGAGAAATTACACCTTTCGAAATAGATACAAGAGGTGCTGAAATCATAGTAATGTTTATAAGTCAGTATGACGTAAAATATGATAAATTGAAAAATTTATCAATATTCGACCTACAATATAAATAACAAAAAATAATCTTCCTATTAATTAGGAAGATTATTTTTTATGTGAGTATGAGTACTCGCAGAGCAGGAAGTTTTACAATAATATAGGTATTTATAAAACTAAATTATTGAACTCAGCAGAGGAGTTAAATCATAGACTATGGAACTTTACTGATATGAGGTGCAAAGGGTGGCATGTAGTTGGAAAGAACCAAGATACTGAAAATGAGAAGTACTATTTCCATAGTTTTATCTATAGATTTTTAGTATTTTTTTATTGGTGTAATAAAATAGAGAAACAATTAGAGTGTATAGATACAACAATGGCCACTAATAAAGAGACAAGATTTCTAATGTTACTGAAATCAATGAAGTTAGTATTTTGTGATGCAGAGCTCTTTAATGACGATGATTATGATAGAAGATGTGAAAAGGACCATTTTTTCAAAAATAAGTTCGAGACATATATAAATTTTGTAGAATCCGGTGATGATGTACTAAAATATGATGAATACCTTAAAAAAGTAGAAGAGGATACGGATACACTTTTACCTTGGTTCGATTATATATCTGATATTGGGTTAAAAGGAATAATTGATAATAATTATAATGTGATCATTTGTTTTCATATTCTGCTAGTATCATTTCTAAATGTGTATGGTTATAATTTTCAAAAGACAAGTATAAAAAAGTATAATCGATAATCAAATTGCATTTAAACGCTTTTTTCGTTTAAACACAACAAAAGTCTTGCTAATCACGATATTTAATTATACAATTAACATAATAAAACACATAATCTGTTTAAATGTTTAAAAGGAGTTGTGAAAAATGAAATTATTGAAAGTCAAAGCTAAAGGCCTTAATTTGTTTTCGAAAGAATTGGAGATAGATTTCTTAGCACTAGACCGTGTTATGAGAGATAATAACGATATGTTATTTGAAATTTCACCAAAAATATATTTGAATAATGTACTTGCTATGATAGGAATAAATGCATCTGGTAAAACGACTACACTAAAAGTTATTTCATTCGTACTAAATATGTTAAATAATGAGTCTATAAATAAGATAGAAACAAATGATATCTTGGAAGGTATTTCTAGTGGTAGTGAGGTAGAGTTTGATGTATTTTTTACGGATTCTAGTGACTATATATTTAGACTAGAAACTAAGATTGAAGCTGAAAAGGGAATGAGTTCAGATGTTGATAAATATGTTATAGCCAAAGAGAGATTATGGAGTAAGAAAATAACATCCATTAAAACAAAGAAGAGTATATTTGATTTTACTAATATGGAACCTATTCAAGTAAGGAAAGGTGATGAAGAATTTTTACCTGAAGATATTAGTATAATTATTGCCCTGAATAAGAGAAATAATAGCAGGGTGATGTTCCAGGATCTAATTAATTGGACCAATGTCAATTTGATTAGAATATTGGGTGATTTTCCCCAGGAGCTGATATCTTTTCTTGATTCAAGTATAGAATATCTGAATCTAAACGTTGACGAAGAATTTGAGCAAGATGTTGAATTGAGGCTTAAATTTAAAGGTAGAGAAGAGATAGTGCTATATTCTATAGAGAAATTAAATAATTATCTTTCTTCTGGTACTGTGAAAGGTATAAATGTATTTATTAATGCAATGATCGTACTTTCTAACGGAGGATATTTGATTATAGACGAACTAGAAAATCACTTTAATAAGGAAATTGTTGCTACATTAATAAGGTTTTTCATGAACAAGAAGGTGAATAAAAAAGGAGCTTCCATAATATTTTCAACTCATTACCCAGAATTACTTGATGAGTTTGAAAGAAAGGATAATATATATATAATTAGGAATAATGGTGGCATTTATGCAGAAAACTTATCTAAACAATCAATAAGAAACGATGTTAAGAAAAGTGATGCTTATCAGAGTGACTTATTAAAAGGAACTGCTCCAGATTATTACTCTTATATTGGCCTAAAGAAAGTATTTAAAAAGTTAGGTGATAGATATGGAGCTTAATAGTACTGTAGCATGTATTTGTGAAGGCAATGCCGAAAGAGCAATTATGGATTTATTACTTGAGAATAACTTACTAATTTTTAATGAGGAACAATTACTAGACGGAGAAATAATACGTTGTAGGAATGGAAAAAAGTTTGAGAGTAGGTATTTAAACAAAAGATTTAAAGAGAAGATAACAGTACTGAGGATATTGGACTCAAGAAGAGAGAACTTTAAACTGAGCAAAGCATATCAACATCAAGTAGATGTTATTAATATCATTACTGCTCCTGAAATTGAAATTCTTATTATACTATGTGAAGATAAATACAAAGAATTTAATAAATCGGGATTAAAACCTAGTGAGTATTGTAAGGCAACACTTAAAATGAAAGATGTTAAAAGTGGTAAGACTGTAAGAGATTATTTTAAAGATATAGAAAAGCTAAAGTTTGCAATCCAGAAGTATAAGCAAATAAAGAAGGTCAAAAAAGGAGAGAAAACATTACTAGATCTTTTAAGGAATATATAGTTTATAAGAAAGTAATCCTCAATGTGAAAGCATTGGGGATTTTTTTGTATAAAAAAATTAATAATCATCTCGTTGATATAGAATTATTATTTTAATAGTTTATCAAATCTTTTCTTCGATAGGATAGAAGAAAGTAAATTCATGATTATGTTTATTTATGTAGTTCTCCAGTACTAATGAATCTTTTTCAGAGAAACCGATTATTTTTAGGCCCCTCCTGGTAAGCTTAGAAATTTCTTCAATGTTTTCTTTAGTAATAAGATTGTGGAAGATTACATAATCAGGATTAAGCATGAGGATGTTGCCTTTTGATTTTATAGCTTCTGCATTTTCCCCCTATTCAACAAAATTATATCTCTCTAGTACATTTGCATATAAGGATGGAGCCAGAGATACACATTTATCAGTTTCAAGTGATTTCATTTCAGATGATATAACTGAAATTCTTTCGTTGTTAGCCTCGATATAGTTGATTACTTCCAAAACTCAATTTCGCTAAATTTTGATATGGAAGTGAAGATTCCTTGAAAGTTATTACTAAGAATATCATTCTGAGAGGATACAACACTATCCATAATTTTTATATATTTGTTTTTATTAATCTTCTTCTTTGTTATTTGAACACTTCTTTTTTAAATTATTAGCATCAACTGTTATTTTGAGCTCAGAGTATAATGCCATGAAGTAGACGTAGTCGTCGATGAATTGAAAACCTAGTTTTTCAGCTGATGCAAGAACTTGATTATACTCTTCTTCACTAACTTTGCATATAATTAGTCTTTTCTTTCCTACTTTTTCTTTTTTTTCTTTTTTACTCTGTACGTATATATTTTTTATTGTTTTAGGTTCATGAAGACATACTAGTTTAATATATGTGTTCCTGGACATAAGTTTACACTTTTCTTTTAGTATTTTCTCTTCTTCTTCTGTTAATTTAGTTTGAAGATAATATTTCCTTTCTCCCATATTTCCTCCTAGAATAACAGGCCAGTATTTATTACATAGGCAGATAAGCCCATTAATATACTAGTTAGTATGAATTGACCTGTGAAGTTAAATAGTCCATATATAAATTTTAGTGTCATTACTATCATAATAGATATTACGCTTGGTATTAGGAATACCATAATTATCACCTCTATTTAAATTATAACAAAAAATACTCCATTATGAAATATTTTTTCAGAAATTATGTTTTTTGAGACTTTTTAATCATTGACATTTTCTTTGTATATTATTTAAATGATGTTTTAGAATTATATATATTGTGTTATAATATATTATAGTTTTTATTCTTTTCTAATATATACTTTATAGGATAAAAATTTACATTTATAAGGTGTCATTTACAATAAAAAATTAAAGGAGAAGGGCAATTGAAGATTGATATTAAGAATAAGAAAATCATAACATTTTTAGTGTTAGTGATTATAGGTTTATGGTATTACGAAGAAGAAATTAAAGAAATACCTCTTCAGGAGACTAGGGTAGTTGTAGCAACAAAAGATATTGCATTTAAAGAAAAACTAACTAGTAATAATACTAAAGCTTTGAATGTTGTACTAGGTGATTTAGATAGAGATAATCTAGTTCTTGATACGGAGTATAGCGAAGGGAAGATAGCAAATGCTCCAATTTACAAGGGGGAAATGATTAATACGAGTCGTATTGTAAAGAACTTAAAAAATGACAATAGAAGCATTTCTTTAGAGTTAAGAAAAGAAGATAAGGCACTTAATCTAAAGAAGAATCAATTTGTTGATCTTTGGATTGAACCAAATGAATTAGGTGAATCTTTAGAGAAAACATCATTAAAACTATTTGAAGGTAAAAGAATTATTTCTATAAAAAACGAAAGATATGAAGAAGATGAGAGTATGCCTCAGTATATTACTGTAGAAATGGACAGTGATGATGAGGTACAGAAGTTTTTAAATATTTCAGATGCATCTTTCTATAAAACGAAAGTTGTTGTGAACGATATTGATTATTCTGACATGAAGGAAAGGAGTAAGTAGAGATATGAAGGTTATTAATGTTACAAAAGCTAAAGGTGGGGTTGGTGGAACAACGCTAGTAATTAAAATTGCAGAAGAATTAGCTAAGTTGAAAAAGAAAACATTAATTGTTGAGAATACGTATTTCTTCTTAGATTTAATGAAATACTTAGATATGGAAAGCGAAGTCGATTTAAATAAATCTATAGATGAAATAAGTAGTTTGATAAAAACAGGGCTATTTGAACCAGAAGAAATTAAGGAAAATATTCATTCTTATAATAAGCATATTGATATTGTTGTCGGTACTAGAAATAAGGATAATAGATTAGTTGGTAATTCTGTAAATGAACTTAGAAATAAAGTCGAGGGTTATGATTATATAATTTTCGATAATCAAAAATTGATACTTAAGGACTTTTTCTTATTTGACCATAATTTCATTGTTGGTGAAATCAATCCTCATAATAAAAGCTATTTTAAAGAAAAGTTTGAGGATGAAAATTTTAGTGAAGAGGACCAATTAAGATTTGTTAATAGAACTTCTTTGGTAATTAATAAGGTTTTCGATGAAGAGGATATAAAACTTTATGGTAAGAAGAGAGTGCAAAATGAATTTTCCAATGTATTTGAAGTTCCACATACTAAAGTATCATCTGGTAAAGTTGATGTTTCGAGAATAGTTTCTTTTTTAGAAGGTGAACAGCCTCAAAAGAAAAGTATGTTTGGCTTTCTTAAAAGGAGGAATTAATTTTGAAACACTATTATAAAACTGTAATAGAGTATATCAAAAATGCTAGTAAAAGTGAGACATATACAGAACGTTTGATTAAAGCATCTGCAGGTGATTCTAAAGCAAGAAAGTATATAGAAGATAAAATTAGAAATAAACTAAAAATTGATTACAAAAATGAATATAGTAAGAATAATATGACCGAGGAAATTGAAGCTGATGTTAGAGAAATTTTCAATATAAGTTTTGGTTCAAAAGGGATTCAACAATATTTAGATAGAAAAGATATTAACGAGTTAATGATTAGAGGCAAAAAAGTTTTTATTGAAATAGAGGGTGTAATTCACCCGATGGATGAACTAGACTCAGTAGATGAGGCAGAAGAAATAATCAAGAAAATTGTTTCTGAGAATTTCCAAGGCGAGATTAATAAGATCAATGCTGAAGTTGAAACTCGGAATGAAAATGGAGATAGAGTTAAGGCCATGTTACCACCCGTGGCTGAGGAACCTATACTTAGTGTAAGGATGTTTAATGCATTTGATCCAACATTGGACAATATGCTTAAAAATAAGACTATGAGCTCCAAAATGGCGAATTTCATAACCTTTACGGTTAAAAATAAAACTAATAATTCAGTTATAGGTGGTATGGGATCCGGTAAAACTGCTTTACTGGAGTTTATGATTAGCCTGATAAATGCAGGAGAATCAATAGTTGTAATTCAAAATCCTTTTGAAATTACTAAGCTATCTAAAAAATTCCCACATTTAGTAGTAAGTAATCTACAAGTTACTAAAAGATATACAGCAAAAGATTTAATTATTTCTGCTTTAAGACTTAATGCTACTCGTATAATTCTTACCGAGGCTAGAGGAGACGAGATGAATGAAGTAATTAAAGCTAAAATGAGGGGGCATAAAGGCTCTATGTCGTCATCCCATTCATTAAGTGCTGAGGATATGATTGATGATAATGTTGATATGATATTGGAATCCGGGAAAACCGTTGCGGATATTAATCCTATAAAAAGAAGAGTGTGTAGAGCTGATGATCTTGTTTATAAAATGGAAAAATTAGGCGAGGAAGTAGACGAAAATGGAAGACGATTCAGAAGAAGAGTCTTATCAAGTATTTCAGAAATTCTAATTGATGATAACTTCAAAATTACGACTAATGTAATTTTTGAGTATAATAGAGAACTTGATGAATTCATTTGGGTTAATCCTATATCAGATACTTTGGCAAAAGAATTAGAGAAAAATGGAGCACCTCTAGAAGAAATAGCTGAATGGCAGACAGTAAGTTAGGAGGGGGAAATAATTAAGTATATTATAGCAATAGTAATATTATTACTAGTAATTTATTATGATGTACTAATAGGATATTTGTTTAAGAGAAGAAGAATTGTGGCTAGAACATCTTTAAGTAAGTATTTTAAGAAGTTTACATCAGAAAAGGTAATATTTGTTCAATTAAATTTGGACTCATTATATGAAAAAATACTAAGAGTAGTCATAACATTTTCCGTAGTAGTGTTACTACTAACAAAGAGTATATGGTTCTTTTTAGCAGTAACTGGACTAGGACTAGTTTCAATGATTTTGATAGTAAATATGATAGTTATTCGTAAATATAATAAGGTGATAGAATATTTTCCAGTAGCAATAGGAGTTTTTTTAGATCAGTATATGGAAGCTACAAGTATAAGACAAAGTTTTTATAAAAGTTTGCCAGAAATACCTAGAGAATTAAAACCCTTATTCGATTGGATTAGTAAGTCATTAGCTACTACTACAAATACTAAAGAATCTTTAATAGAGTTTCAAAAAAAGTTTGATGATGAGAATATAAATCAATTTATTGAGCTTCTAATTATTTCAGTTGATACAAAAAATGTACATGAAGAAATAACTAAGCTTAGTAACAGTATCCAAGAAGAAATTGAAAGGACTAATGATAGGAAATCAGATGTTGCTTTTGCAAGGATATCTTTTTATGTTATAACAGCTTTTTCTTTAGCAGGACTTGGATTTACCTATGCCTATTTTCCGGAGATGCAACTCTATTATTTATCTCCGGCAGGTTTAAAATCAGTTTTAGGTTTTGGAGTATGTACACTACTTGGTTTCGTTTCAATGACACTGTTACCGTATTATTAGGAAAAGGGGGATACGAAAATAGAATTTAATATATATATTTTAACCTTAATAGGTTCGTTAATTATTATATACTTTGACTCTATAAATAAAACTCTTTTCAAAAAACGTAGAATTAAAGTAAGTAATAGAAAAATAAAACAGCAAGATAAGTTAATAAGTAAAGAAGAAGAACTAACGCTTGAAATATGTAATATACAAAAAGGGTCTTATGTTAGAATGAAAATTCTAGCTTTTTTAGGGGGCCTTAGTGTTGCTCTAGCATATGTAATCTCAATTATAAATATTTCTGATTTAACAGCAGTTATTATTTTTATTGTATTGGTTTATTTTCCAAAGGGATATTTAAATTTAAGATATTTGAAAAAGATTACTGAAGTTGATAAGGAAGATCTAAAGACTATGGATTATGCATGTATATTGATGTCAACAGGCTCTTCAACAAGAGATATAATAAAATCTTTGCATAAGAGTGCCAAAGTTCATAAGGAAGTATTTAGAAGAGCATCTGTATCTAATAGTGTCACAGAATCAATTGAAATAATTAAAAGTGTGAGATATGGGAATTTAAAAAAAGTTGGTATAGCACTATCTAATGCCTATCATAATGATTCTACTTCTGCTATATCATATCTAGAAGCTAGAAAAAAATCGATTCTTGGAATGATGAGAACAGATGAGAAAAATAAAACTGCAAAGAGAAAGTTATTTTCAGTTTTAAGTTTAGCATTTCCTTTATTGGGGATGTGTATGATATTTTTACTACCATGGTTAGCACACATGATTAATGACATAAGTCAATTGAATAGGTAGTTATTATATATATAAATTAAGTGGAGGTGGGAATTGATTAATAAAAAGGGTTCTTATATTCTAGAAACCATACTTTATTCTGCATTGATTTTAGTGGTTTTAGTATTAAAATTTCGCAACCCTGTTATGAATGCAGTAGGTATGACTAACGAGAACTATGTAAAGATAAACAATACAGATATTGAAAGAATGAAATATGATGAATAAAAAGTGAGGGCGAATATGAGAAGAAGAATTAAAGAGAGATTAATAATAATTGGTAGTTATTTCGAAGCAATAAAGAATGATATTAAAAATAATAAGGGTTCCTTTTCAGTAGAATTTTTACTTATACTTAGTGTTATCGTTGGTGTATTTTTTGTAAAAGGTATTTTACCTGCAAAAGATGCGACTTTAGAAAGTACTGAAAGTTCAGTGGAGAGTATAAAGAAATTAAATGATGAAGATTAGGAAGAATAATAAAGGGAGTGCAATAATTGAGCTTTTATTGATACTCCCCCTTCTTATATTTCTGATTCTATTTTTTGTTTTTTTAATTGTGTTTGGATATGATAGTCACAAATTTAATAGAATTTGTGATAATTATTTTGAAAAAGCTCTTGTAGAAGGACAGTTTACAAATACATTAAAGGACGATTTTATAAATGAACTCGATGATGGGGGATTTAATAAAGACTTAGTTGAAATTACATCTCCACAATCAGAAGTATTAGATTCAGATGATGACACTTATGTGGTACGTGGTAACAGTATTGATGTGAAAATTAAGTATAATAAGGAATACAAAATAAATATGTATACTCTTGGTATAAAAAAGATTCTTATAACTAAGAGGTGCCAAGGAATGAGTGAGGAGTTACGATGAATAAACGTGGTAGCTTAAATTTACAGTTGATGATTGTTATACCTTTTATTATACTATGTTTTGTAGTTGTTTATCAGTTTACAATGACAAGATCTACAGTTAATAAGATGAAGAATGTAGTAAATATTGCTACTAATTCAGGTGCTTATAATGTGGTTAAGGGTACATCTTTAGCACAAGGGGTATTCTTGATTGATGAAGATGAAGCAAAACTAGATGTAAAGAATGTTCTAATTAAAAATTTTAATCTGAATAGTGATTTATCTCCTGATAATAGTAGCTACCTTAAAACTTTCGAGATTAAGGAATTAAAGGTAATCAATTCTATAGGTAATTATCATTCTGATGTAATGGATAGAAATTATGATGTAGAACATCCATCTATATTCCTTGTAATTGAGGTAGAAATCAAGGATATATTCGGAAAAAAAATAGTAATTGATTCATTAGCCTCCAGTCAATTAAAAAGCAAATATTAACATAAAAATACTTCGTTTTGGAGTATTTTTATGTTATAATAAATATATAGAAAACAAGGAGGAGAAGTAATGAAAAAATTAAAAATTTTAATATTAATAGCGATGTTAACAGCAATGTTTGGACAGATTTGTTATGGAATAACATATGATGAGTTGAGAGTAAAGCATGGAATTGATGAAGCTTATGAAAAAATAAAAACTAGGGAAGATTTATATAAATTACGAGATAGTGATGTGTATAAAAAATACGAAAGAGAGTTATCTGATTATGTTTCTTATTCAGACTTTTCAAGAATAGCATTTAGAATGGCGGGCTATGAAGAGAGTTCTCTAGAGAGAGCAGAATATTTAGGTTTTGATAAAGTTATGAGAGAAAAAGCAACTTCTGAGGATTTATCAAAATTGACAAAAGGAAATGCACTAAGATATCTATTCCTATTCAACGGATACGATACAAAAGGTTACGAGAAGTTATTTGAAGATAAGAATATGGTTACATGGGAAGAAGCAGAAGAGTTAACAAAAGGCATAAAACCTTTCGTATGGAACAAGGAATTTGCAAATAAAGAAATGTGGTCAGATGAAGAATTTATTGATTTTGTTAATAATAATCCAGATGCACCACTTTATATGTGGACAAAGTCATTTGAACTTAATGGTAAGGAAATCACTTTAGTTGATAGATTAAAAGATAATCATAAGGTAAAGTTATCAGATCATTATAAAAACATACCGGATGTAAATGAGAGAGTATTTCAAATGCTAAAGATAGTGACGTTCAATGCAGTAAAACATGGTGGTACCGCAACATTTTTCAGTGATGAAAAAAGAGGATTTATATGGATTGGGTTCAATGGAGATTATTTAGATGCTCAGACAACTGATAATTTCAGAATTACATTAGAAAATCAACCTTGGGAATTCAAAAATAAAAATACTGTAATAACACATACGTTTAACAGAATGTATACTCTCAATAAAGTGACTGATAGTGGTGGTATTTGGACAGGTATATATCCAGAAATATTTAAAGAATGCATTAAAGAGCTTTATAGGGAAAATTACAGTGATGAAATGTTTGACTATTTTGGTAGAGTAGCTAAGTATGAGTTTGAAAATGACCAAGACCGTGTATTTAACGGAATTGATGTATATTACAGAGCGGAAGACTTAAATCAAAGAGTAAGCAGTAAAATAAAGTAAGTGGGTGATATGGAAGATGAGAAAAATAGCGATAGTTTTAACCTTACTATTACTTATACAAGCAATACCAATAGGGAGCTTGGCTTTTGCAAGCTCCCTTAGTCCAGTTGACTTGGTAAATATGGATGAAGCGGAAATAGAAGCTCTGTCAGATACCGATATATATAATGCTATTACGTCTTCTGATAAGTATCCTCCGGCTATAGATGGGATACTTAAATATAGTGGTAAAACCGAGATGGTTAAAGTAAATTTAAATATAGATTCCTATAGAAAGTATAGACTGATTGTGTATGGAGTTCCTTTCGAAAAAGAAAGTAATTATAACGGGAAAATATTACCAGGATCTGAATCGAAATTTCTAGGTTTTAATGAAAAAGGAATCCCAGTAACAAATGATAAATATCCAAGTTTGCCTGGTGATAAAGAGCCCTATGAGAAGAAGTGGAACCACTATTCAGGGCAGTATAAAAAATCATGGCAAGATGTATCTAATACTGATGCATCAGGAGAAGATATTACAGCTCTATATAAACACCTTCTTCTATCAGGAACTATAAATGATGATGCATCTGATAACTATACACTGGCCTATATACTTTATGGAGTAATGGGGGACCTAAAAAAGTATCTTGGTGGTGATGAAGATACACTGAGAGAAAAGTTAGAAAGTGTAGTTCAATTACAAATGCTTCCTACCTTTGTATCAAAGGGAAGTTTCAAGATGACCCATAATACTGTAACGGATGAAAATCCTACAGGAAGTAAAAGATACGACACTATGGAATGGGAACGACTTGGAGATATAAAGGAACATTTAACAATAGTGCCAGAAAATAAAAAAATCATAATGTTACCTGAGCAGGATGAAGTAACAAATAAGTTTACTGTAACAGTACACTATGATGATAAAGTCAGTGGTATGGATACAGAGCAATTAATAAAGGAAAACGTTGAATTAGATTTAGGTGGAAAATTTGAAACTGTTAGGTCGAACAACCCGACGTTTACTTTTACAAAAATATACAAAAGAGATGAGTATAATTTTGGTACTTATGACATAGAAGAAACTGGAGGTTTTTATTTTGAAAGTATCTTCGGTGATAAGTATGATAAAGAAGGTAAAGCTAATTTTGAACTAGATGTAAGAATGAGGGGGAATATAGGTGTGCAGTTTGATGTTAAGCATGAGGATGCGGTACATAACTCAGTAAACCCACCTGTTTATACTGAAAATGGTAAATGGGATTCTCCGGATGATAAAGTGACAGTAGTTCTTGAGGATAAAACAGAAGTAAATCCTCAGGAAGTAGAACTAGATGATGGAACTATAAAGAAAGTGGAAGTTATTTCGTGGGTATGGTACCTAAAAAATAAAGATGGTTCATATCAGCAATTATCTACTACACTTAATCCTACATTTACTAAAGAAGTAGTTTTCGGTTCAGATTATTTGACGGATTCAACAGGAGAGAATGGTGTAGTAAGTGAACTTACATTTAAGCTTGAAGCTATGGATAATCTAGGGAATAAAGGTGAAATGGAAAGAACTATATCTATTACTCAAATAGGAAATGATCCACCACCAGTAGAACCAGAGAAAAATAAACCTCCTAACGCTGTTATTAATGTTGAAAGAATGATAAGAGCAGGGGATAGGATTGATGCAGATGGAAGACAGTCTAGTGATCCAGATGGTAGGGTTGTTGCTTATCGTTGGGATATAGATGACGCAGAGTATGATGACTGTGATGAAGAGGACGATAGGGTAGAGTTTTATTTGTTTGAAGAGGATGATGATTTCACTATTAATTTAACAGTAGAAGATGATCTAGGACTTACAGATGATACGGATGTTGATGTTCAGGTAGTAAATCCTTTAGAACCTAAGATAACTGTATCTGGATTCCTAAAGGAAAATAGAAAGGTTAATCTAAGTTCTCATTTAAGTAGGGACACTAAGTATTTCCGTATAGATGATGATAGGACTAGTTGGAAGATAACTCCTCTTGATGGACAGAATACAAATGTTATAAAGATTGACGGAGATGCGCTAGGGAGAGACATTGATGTATTGTTTAAAGAGAAAGGTCGATATCGAGTAGATATGACTGTAAATGCGAAGTGTTCTTTTCCGAAGTATGATGATATAGAGTACAGTAATAGTACTTACAAAATTATAGAAATTGTTCCGGATCAAAAACCAGTGGCCGGGATAAGTGTGAAAAAAGTGAATTATAGAAATCCAGATACTGATGGAATTGCAGTTCTTCAAGTAGCTGATAGTTCTAAAAGTTTAGACGGTGATTCTATAAGTCATAAAAAATGGTCATATGCATTTGATTCAAATAATGATGGGAATTTTTCTGATGAGGTTTTTAATATTGTTAGTGATGATAATGAGAATGTTGTCCATGTTGATGTAAATCATGTAGGAAAATACTTATTCAGATTAGAAGTAACAGAAAAATTTGGTCAGCCTACTATAGATAAATTTATTACTCCTGCAGATATTAAGAAAGATGATATTTCTGATATAGAAATATCAGAAAAAATTGCAGAAGTAAGAAATGTAGCACCAATAGTAGAACTAAATATTTTACCTGATGAACCTGTAGAGATTGTAGTATTCTATGATATGTACGATGAAAACAAGTTGGGTATGAATTCTGAGCTTGATAGACTTAGGATGGAACTGCTACAAAGAAAAGTTAAGGCTAATATAAAAATGGTGGATGTTTCTAAGGATACGATTACTATTGGACAAGGTATCAATATATTATGTAATTTCGTGAGAAGAGCCACTGGATATTTTGTTTTCGATGAAAAATATAGTGTTTCATCAAAAGGAGATTCTGAAACTTCCTATGATGTAAAGAAAAATGTTTCAACAGTACTTGAAACAAAACAAGCACTTCAACAAAATACAGATAGTCTTCCTGTTAGGGAAGGTGGTACTTTTGTTAAGTCTAGAACTTGGCATTCAGAAGAAGAATCAGACAAGAGCAAATCGGAATACTTAAACTACGAACTTGATGTTGATGACGCAAATGTCGGACATGTAGACGTAGATGGAGATATTAAAACTTTTTATGAAAAGAAAGATGGGGACCGTTATTACGATTATACAGGAATGCATCCATTTAAAGGTGTTGTAGAAAAAACATTCTCCTACGCTGGAATTGTTAGAGAAGAAATTTCGGATTATAAAGTTGCTAATATTGACGATATAGTTCAAAACAACACTTTGGATACAGCAATAGATAAAAAGTATGCTGTATTTTTAACTGATAAGAGAAATACATTTCACTATATGAGTGAGATTACTCAAAACACTCTTAAAGGTAGAGGTTATCAGTTAAGATATTCAATGGATAGTTTTGCGCTAGAATTAACCCCAGATCTACCAAAAATTAAAGAAGTAAAAATGGTAGGGAGTAAAGTGTATTACTTAACTCAGTATGGAAATATACTAAGTTCGGGTACAACTTTGAAAAATGGTTCAGGAAAATCATATTACGAACTAGAGGATTCTATTACATGGGATTCACTAGTAGATAATAATAGTGGTATAATTACTTGGGATAAAATGTCTAAGATAGATCCTTTGCCATCATTTCAAAACAAATATATTGTCATGGGTGCTTCAGACACTTATCGTTGGGGCACTGGACATGAATTATACGGAACGTTAAAGTATGATGAATCAACTAAAGTTCTAAGTTTAGTAACAAATATATCTTATGCAAAAGATAGTAGAAGAAGAGAAACTATTACTTATAATGCTACGGATATAATAGCAGAAGGTATAGAAATGGATAAGGTTTACTATATACCTCAGACTCATATGTATATATATGAATCTGATGGGAATGTTAGTTTGTTTGGCCAACTTAATTATTCTGGTAGTTGGTCACAAAACGAAAGATCCCATGATGATGGAAGGTATTATTCATCTGGTAGGACGTATTCTGTTCCATCTCCAATTGTACTGCAAGGAGATACAACCATCGAAGAAATCAGAGTTTCTTCGTTTCCGTATTTAGGTTCAGATAAGTTTTATATGGAATACCATAACGATAGGAAGTTCACTATGGTTACTATTAAATATCATAATGGTCTTTATCAGACCATTACGTCTGATAGAGGATATACATCAAAGGAGTATTACTTATCAAGTGGTTGGGAAAAGAGAAGCAAAGGTATGACATTTGCCTCTAAATATAACTACATTTATTCTAATAAAAATAATTTTAAAGTAGCAAAATATGATGATAAATATAATGAGGCAACTCGTCTTGTTTATTTTGAATATGAAGACGATGAATATGAAGATAGACGTACAATTGATTCAGACGAAGGTAATGTTCCGGACCGAATAGATATTCTATACACTGATAATGAGAAAATTATTGATTCGGCAATGAAGTTATCAGGTAATGAAGTTACCATAGTAAAAGTGAATGCAGATGGTAGTGTTCAAGGCTATGGAACTACCCGATACGGAGAACTTGGTAACTATTATAAAGACAGAAAAACCAATGTATCTCTGACTGGTAAGACTGGTTATGAGCACGATGAAGGAGTTAGAAAAGGATACAGTGATTGTACTTATGTATATTATCATTCTCCAGGATGGGTTACACCATTAGTATCTCATAATACTTTAAGTTCACCATATGATGCTAAAAATTACTTTTCAGCATATGAGATGATTTCCACTGATGTATTGGATCATACTTATGAAAGTGATTTGCCGGGACTTGTAGACCAAATTGTAGATGATAATTCCAATAATAATGATAAAGAAAATGCTTATATATTATTGGATACTAAAGCTACAATGAAATCTTTTTATTCTGATTACGAGAATGATGATTTGTATGATTATAGATGGGACATGAGTCACAATGAAAATTATTTCGAAAATAATTTAGGAAAAGACCCAAGAGCTATACCAGGAGGGAATCCGATAGAGGATTTTCCGTATACTGGACATTATAAGATTGACCTTAAGGTAAGGGATAATCCAGTAGGTGGTGATGACAGGTTTGATAATTATCGCTTATGGAATAAGAATAAAACGATTCTTAATATATATGTTCATAGGAAGCCAGTTGCAAAAGGGGAAATTTTCCTAGGGAAAGTAGGTGGCAAGTACCATATCTATGCTATGGATTCCGGTTCTTTTGATATAGATCATCAGAGTGAGACTAATAGAGGTATAGTTGAGCACGATTGGTACTGGAGAACTGCTACCGAACCTCTTTGGAAGCATGGGAAACTTGATGTAGTCGGAGCGGAATATGCTATGACTTATGAAGTTGCTCATAGGGTTAAAGATAAGGAGGGGCAATGGTCTGATATGGAATATATTCACTGTAACACGAAACCATATCCACCAGTCGCTCTATTTGAGATTGACCCAGAGGATTATTTACGAGATACTCAGGAGTTGAAAATAAAGGATAAATCCACAGACCCGAATGGAGATAATTCCATGGAGAAGTGGACATGGAAATTACTTAAGAAGAATACTTCGGGAGTATATGTACTATTAGATACAGTTATAAAAGGACAGGTTGATTTTAGAAAAGATTCCACCGAACCGCCATGGACAGATTATAGTACCAGGGGGATAGGGAAATACAAAATAACCTTGCAAATTGTAGATAATATGGGGAGTGTATCGAATCTTTGTTCTAGGGAATTTGAAGTCATACCAGAGAACAAGTCCCCGATAGTAGATTTCAGAATGAGTCCGGACCCTGTTTGGGTTGAAAAAGATGTAAATTGGAATGAAAGTGCCAGTGATCCAGATGGCAATCCGATAAATATCAGTTGGAAGTTTGAAAGGTATGGTGTCCAAAATATATCAGATATAAAAAGTACAATGACACCTACTATCAAAAATTTCTCAACCCTTAATATATTCTCAAGTGGAAACAAGTCTTTTGAGTTAAATAGTATGGAGTGGGGAGCTTATAGAGTAAGTCTAAGTGCTACTGATTCTCCTGATATGCCTCCGTATATAAACTCAGACATAAAGACTAAAACCTTAACTAAAGAGGTTTACGTAGTTCCTAAACTCCGTATAGTGAGCAATTATGTCCATAATGGAGTTGAGATGGTGTCAGGAGATGATTTAACTATAAATGCGACCACTAATCTAGAGGTTACACATTTGTATGCAGATTTCTATGATGACAGTGATACTAAACTAACTACTGTTAAGTTTGAAGAGTATAAGGATAAGTCAGATGATAGAAATTGGACCGTGGATACGGTCATCCCCGACTTAGAAAAAAATGGTGATATTAAGATTGTACTAAGAGCCTGTACGAATTTCGGGGGAAAGACAAAACTTAATTTCACTAGAATTGTTGAAGATACAATAACACTAGATGATGTTATTGCATTGAGGTTATTAAATTATAGGATAACAGATATAGTTAATCACACAGACTATACCTATCCCATAGCGAAAGTAGATTGCCCAGTTCCTTATAAAACGGGATATTATGTAACTTTTAGGATAGATTCTAAAGGAAAACCGACCATGGTTAAGGCTAAAATGTCCATAGATGGTTCCTTGGATGAAGAAATAATCCTGAGAAAGTTATCTGCTGATGAGTGGGAAGGGAAGTACTTTGCGGATGCTGATTTAAAATCAGGCAAAATTACAACCAATCTAACTGCTTTTAAAGGAACGTCTATTTACAACTTTAATTCAAAGGAGAGTTGGGATGGACATATTCTTGATATTAATGGATCAGCATTCCATGATGCAAGAATTAATAGAACTAACTAATTAAAGTATTTGGTGCCTGCTAAATTACTAATTTATAGGCACCAAGGATGGAGGAGAAGAAATGAAGAAAATATTATTGATACTTACAGTTCTTATGGTTATGTTAATGACTCCAACTTATGCATACTCTGTGAAAAATTCAGGGGAAATAGAAGTAACCTATTCAAATGGTGCACTATATGAAGGTAGCATTATGAATGGGAAATGGCATGGTAAAGGAGAATTGAAATTTCCTGATGGAACTGTATACAAGGGGATGTTTCAATATGGTGTATTTAATGGCATTGGGAATTTGGAATTTCCTAATGGGGATGAGTACGAGGGTGTATTCACTAATGGCATAATTCATGGCTATGGTGAATATAAGTTTGCAGACGGGAGCTATATTGAAGGAACTTTTGTAGATGGTGCTATCGATAAGTATCAATTATATAAAGAGAATACTAGAAGTAAAGGCACTCTTTATAAGAAAGGAAATAGCGTTAGAAAAGAAATTCTTAGAAGTATAGATCTCCAAACGGATTATTTAGCCTTTAATGGACGAGGTAAACTTAGATTTAATAATGGAGATATTTATAGTGGAGAATTAGTTAATGGTAAGTTTTCTGGTAAAGGAAAGTATGAGTCATTTTTAGGTGTTATATATGAGGGTACTTTTTTAGAAGATAAATTTTCAGGTAAAGGAACTCTTTATACATCAATCGGTGATAAGTACACAGGATATTTTAAAAATGGACTTTATGATGGAGAAGGTATATTGACTAAATTTAACGGAGATAAATATCAAGGAAATTTTTTAGAAGGTTTATATGAAGGTGAAGGGAAAATAACATACTATAATGGAAATGTATTTGAAGGGGAGTTCTTGGATGGAGAAAAGCATACGTTGAAAATACATTATAAAGATGAGAAGGAGGATAAAAAGTGCCATGGATATGGTAAATTGACAATTCATCCTAATAACTCAGAGAAAAGGGATGGTAAGAAGGATGTAGTATATGAAAAATGGGATAAGGGAGTTAAGAAATCCCGTATAGAGTATAAAAAATAAGAGGGAGGATTTTAAATGAAATCAACAGGAATTACTAGGAAAGTAGACGAGTTAGGAAGAGTAGTTATCCCCATTGAACTAAGAAAAACTATGGATATTGAATCAAAAGATGCATTAGAAATATTTGTAGAAGGAGATATGATTGTTTTGAAAAAATATGAACCTGCTTGTATTTTTTGTGGTCAGGCAAGAAATATTAAAAATTTAAATGGAAAAAATATGTGCTCAGAGTGTATAAATGAAATTAAATCCCTATAAGTTTGATTTAGTTCTGAATTAGTAGCATAATAAGCATATGAATATAGCCCAATTTTGAAGGGCACTAAAACAATAAGTTGAAAAAAACTTAAAAGAGGAATAACCATTCGTGGTTATTCCTCACCTTTTTTTTGAAATATTGAATTATGAATTGATGAAATTATATAAGGTATGTTATTGTTGTTTAAAAAATAGAAGGGTATATTATTAAGTCTAATTTGATTAATACTTTTATAAAACATGCCATGATTCAAGAAATCCGTTTTAATAAAAATTATGTCGTAATTAGTGACAGTTTCTAGTAGATATTTTTGATCAACACTTGCTGTTTTGATTCCAGTAAGTAGATTGTTTAGCTCGTTATGAATTTTGTTATGCCCCCCAATCAGCATAATTTTCTTATCTGAACTATTGATGTCTTTAATTTTTCCTTCAGTGTCAAGTTTAGACAGTATAGGCTCTTCTGGAATACTTATATTATTAATAGAATCTTCAAGTATTTTGATTTTGTTTTCAGAAGTCTCTAACTTCTTCTGTAATTTCTCACTCTCTTTTTTTTCATTTTTTAGTTTCTTATTTAGTGATATAATTTCCTTCTCTAGATTTTTTTTATAAGTATCCCGTAAGTAATTTACTTGTTTATTAAGCTCTTCTGTAGCTTTTTTTTCTGCACTTAGGTCTTTACTAATTCTTTCTATGGTACTTTCAAGAACCTCAATTTCATAAAACATTGTTTCTGAATTATTTTCGAAATACTGCCTTTTAACACTCTTATATGCTCTGCAGGTGAATAAAATAATTAAATTAGAAACTAAGAACTGAGTGGCCTTTTCAATATTTTGATTATGATATAAGTCCCAATACAAGCTTAAAATCGCCAATTTATCATCTTTTGTGATATCTATAGACTTTACCATTGATGAAAGCATTAAGTCTTCTAAATCAAACATAAAAGAGTTAGAAGTTATAGTGTTTCTTACTTCTTCAGAAGGTGATTTATCTAACTGGAATAACATATCAAGATTTGATAGTTCTCTATTGGCACTCTCTACACGTTCTAGTATTTGTTTTGCCTTAACTGAAGAGTTACTATTATTTAACAATTCATAAGTTATTCTATTTTCAATTAATTCTGATTCTGCGTTTTTATAATGATTAAATCTTGTGTAGATCATTTCTTGAAAAGTATCAACATCTTCGTTTGGACCGATTGGAATATTATTCGACTTAGCTAATAGCATAGTTATTGTTATTAGTCCATTCAAGTGATCGTCTGAAACTTTATTGATATCACCTAATAATGTATCTACTACTTTTTTTAGATCAATAGTTTTTTTTCTGTTTATGTATTTTAGTAAAGAACTCCACCCAGATTCTATTATTTCATATAAGTAATCATCTTTCTCCATTAATATTATCCCAAGGGCTCTTTTTGCATAAACTTCATGTTCTATATGACCGTTTGTTATGATTGGGTGATTATATAAATTTGAATTAGTGGCTAATTTGTGAGCTACTAATTTGACATCTTGATAAATTCTATCGATTGTTTTGTGACATTTTAAATTTGTGGCCATTGCTTCAACGACAAATATTGTAAGGTCAATTACTTTGGAATTATTCATAAGTTACCTCCCAAAATGAATTATATCATAGAAAAAGTAAGTTAGTTCAAATATTAGTAAATAGAGAGCCTAGTTTAGAAAATTGTTTAAGTGAAATTTTATTAAAGTTATATAGTAATTATATTGAAAATTAGATTAAATTAAATGTAAGAATGCTAAAAAACACTTGCACTAAATATATATATTGTGCGATAATGGTTATAATATAATAAATCAAACTTGAAATTTGAAAGGTGGAGTATATGTGGTCGAATATACCAAGTATGACTACGAACACGAAGACACTTATGGTGGACTATATGAAGTTACAAAGTCATGCAAATATATTGAAGATGGAATTGAAAAGTCACTAAGTGAAGTTCAATTACCAAAGAAAGGGGAAGTGGGAGTATTTTCTATAGGAGCTATATCTAAAAAGGCCAGGGAGTATACTGGTGAAGTAATGGAGAACTACGGAGATAAAATTGTAGTTATTAATGCTGTATTGGGTTTTAAGGAATCTTTTACTAAATGTGATTTCATAACTAGAGAAGTATCATTTAAAAAATTAAATATATAATGTGTAATAATATCTGTAAATTAAGTAGTTTTGCAGACAAGAGGCTATTGAATAATATCAAGATTGAAAGTAGCTAATACTCATCAGTTACTTGGCGGTCCTGGTGAGTTTTATTATTTTTTGTAGATAAACAATTGAAACTATATTATTGATTGTAAATTAGAATATTATAAGGAGAAATAAAATGAGTAAAATAATTGGGTTTTTATGCTACTATACGATAGGGAAATTAAACATAGAAGCAGATAAATTGAAAGATATTTTAAATAAGAGTGGTATTGATCAGACTATAATTGTTAAAAAACATAGTGATACTCAAGCATTTAAAAGGGCTTCATCATCTATTAGAGGAAACTTTAAAGGGTATAAGCTTAAAATGTTAGATAATAAAAAAGAGGGCAATATAATTTCTAGAGAGATTATGAAAGAAACACCAGATAATAAAAATAATATAATAACATCTATAGGTAATGTTGTTTATAATAAAGCTGAACGTAGTATGTCATACAATATTAATAAAGGCCTTGGTCTTAATGATGATTTACAAGAAATCACGAATAGAGTTGAAAAATCTATTGAGATATTTCAGCAGGAAAAAAGTGGTCTTAACGAGGACCGTATTAGCAATATAGTGGATAAGTATATGAAAAATATACTAGATGCTTCTAGAGTAGAGATCCATGGTAAATTGTGGTTCGTACCAGCTTATAAAATAGATCAGCTAGAAAAGATAGAGGATTTGTTTAAGAGATTAGACAGGAGTGTTATATCCTCAAGTTATACAGAGATTATGAGTTTACCTATTCCGGAGGAAGAAAAATATATTGAAAGATACTCTAGAGAATTTATTACTGATATATCGATAGAGCTACAAAACGTTATAAATAAATTAAATGAATGTTATAAAAACAATTCGCTAAAAAATACTATAGTTACATGGAAAAATAAAGGAACCCAACTAATTAAAAAAATTGAAATGCATGATGCTATATTTGAATGTAGTATTAAAATGAAAATGGAGTCAGATATTTTTAAACTTATTAAACTAATTAATATAGAACAAGAAGATATTGAAAGGAAGTGAGTGTATGAGAAGAGGATCTAGAGTGATAAATAAGAAAAGTAAAATTGTCGGAACCATAGCAGATTATAAAAATTATGAACTTAGTGTTAGGTATGATGATGGAACTGTAGAAAAGACCAAAGATGTTTCTATGTTAATAGAAATCAATGATTTTATTGCAGATTTTGTAGTAGGTAATAAAATTTTTGATCCAATTTTTGGTGTTGGGAAGATAATTGAAAAACAAACTTTTCAAGAAAAGACGACTGATGAAAAAGAATATTTATATAATATTGTATTTTCAGATGGTGATAAAGGCTCTAAGGAGTTTTTAATACCTCTATTTGAGGATGTAAATTATATTGTGATATAATTTAGAATAATAGAAGTATCATTGTTAGAAGGAGGTAATGTGTATGACAGAAGAATACAAGGATATTGATGTAGTCTATGTTAAAGAAGTTTTAGCTAATTACGGTATATATCACTCTTATGAAGCGGTATTATATAACTGTTATAATGGTAAACCTAATTCGAGAATTTTTATAGATCAAATAGTCGAAGGAAAAGATGAAGATATCTTTATCAAATATTTGGCAAACGTTTATAATTTGATTGATTATGAAAATATGAGTGATTTTGTAAGAATAGTTTCTAAGTCTGATGAACTAGTTACTGATAAATTTGATATATTAGACGAACTTGGAACAGAAAAAGAAATAACGGATCACATAGATGATGTGGAAAAAATTAAATTTATTTTAAAAGAAAGAGGGATCAAACATACAAAACTAGTTGTTCTTAATAATTGGAAAGAAATCAGTAATATGTTATTTGTCAATTGGTTGCCTTTAGAAGGATTATTAGATAACCATATCTATCAAATATATAGAGCGTATGATGTAAATATCGTTAAGGATATAGACGAAATGATGAAGTTTTTATCAATAATTAGATATTTGAAATATGGTGGTATAGAAAAAGATGAAGTAGAATTTAAAATGAGTAATATGGAAACTGTAATAGAAGTGTTGAATGTCGAAAACTGGAAAGATATTTTCTATAATTAAAAAGATTTAAAAACGAAAAATATAAATATATATAGTTGTTGAATGTATTGTGTAGTATGTTATAATATTAATATAAACATTTTTTATTTTTTAAGCTAATTCTAGATTGAATTAGTGGCATTATTAAAGAGTAAAGGCATATATTTGACTTTACAGTTTTTTTAAAGAGAGAACCCTAAGAATTTTTAATTTTTCTTAGGGTTTTATGTTTTTTGTATTATAAGAGAATTTAAAAAGGAGGTGATACACATGGGAGTAACAAAAACTGATAATGGTACTTTTTTACCTATTAGATCTGGAACTACGTGTCCAGTATGTGGTAGTAAAAAAGGAAGATGTTCAGAGTTTTATGACAACAATGATATTTTAATTTTTTATAGGTGTAAGTATCAGGAAAGCAGTATTGAAAATAAAGGATGGTTTATCCATTATGTTCAAGATGTTACCGGTGTGTCGCCTAAAGAGAAACCTATCAGGCTTTTACCAGATGTAAATGTTGGTGAAGAGATGACAGAAGAGAGATTAGAGATTACCAATTCTGTTTATAAGTTTTTTAGAGAGCTTGTGAAAAAATATGAAGGCTCATATTTGAACGCAAGGGATATGAAAGACTTGCTTGATAGAAATTTAAGTACTGAGGATATTGAAAGGATGGAGCTTTTTTCCATGCCAACATGTGTTATAAATTCACAAAAGGAACTTGATGAGTTTATGACAAGAAAGACTGATAAGCTGTTTGTAAAAGAGAAACAGTATAATGGGAAGCAAATTAGAATCATGGTTAGAAATTATAACGATGGAAAAAAGGCTTTCAATTGTCAGTTAATCACGGCACTTTCAAAAGACTTAGAGAGGAAGTTTGGTGCATCTTTACTTAAAGTCTCTGGGTTTATAAAAAGGTCCGACCAATTCAAGAATGATTATATTACATTTTATGATAAAAGATATAATCCATTATATGATGTTGTCGGGGAATTGTTAGCATGTTCTAATAGTGAAAAAACGGATATGTTTATCCTACAACACTTTTGGAAGGTGCAAAAATATGTACCAATAAAGGGGTATTTCATTCCGTATAAAGACTTTAAAGGGAGAATTCAGGCACTGCAATATCGTTTGACTACTCCACAGTACGATGAGAAAGGTAAGGCAATGAGATACTTCTGGTACTCAAGTAAAAATGCTCGTTCGGGAAGTCCCATAGATGTATATAAACCTAAAAATTTCTATGTGGATAAAACCAACAATCTTCGTGATGATGTAATTATGATTACGGAAGGAGCATTAAAAGGTAAGATCGCTTCAGAAAAGTTTGGATTTACCACTTGCTCAGAAGCAGGTGTTTCTAACTATAATATACTTGTTAGGACTATAATAGATTTGTCTAAGAAAATGTCAGAGAAGCCTAAGATAATAATGGCTCTTGATATGGATAAGTATGATAATGAAGAAGTCCTAAATGCAGAAGAGAAAACTATAAATCTGCTAATCCAAGCAGGTTTCCAAGTTGCTATAGCTTCTTGGAATATGTTTAAGGCAAAAGGCATAGATGATGCACTTGACCTAAACTTAAAAATCTCTTTTACAAAGGTCAATTAATTGGAGTGATAATATTACAGTTTTTTAAGACGATGATTCGTCACTAGGAGGTTTTTTTATGTCTAATTCTTTTAGATGGGCCCTTAGAATACTCAAAGAAATTGGGTATATTGTCTGCCCAAATGACAATTCTTATTCAGTTAAGAGTGTTGGAAAAGAAGTTTTAGCTTTGGATATGGATCCTGAGCTTAAAGCCTTAATAAACATGAAGAATCACGATTCTAGCGAAATAGTAAGAATGGCTAGAAAAGTGGTTTTGTTTAAGGCATCAATATAAATGTTTTATTAAGACGGTTAATCCGTCATGAGGAGGAGTTTTATGAAGAATTATAAGTTAGCAGTAAAAATTAAGGAAAGAATTTGGGCAACACATTTTGGTTTTGGTGATTCAGTTGCTGAAACGATTGAGAGATTTGAGAAAGATCTTTTTATCAGAAACAGATTACTTATGGAGTTTATAATTAAACCTTATTTTAGAAATTTGGAATACCAGTACGAACATTGGGCAATAGACTCCAAATTATCAGAGCGAATTGATTATGCAATCAAAGAGGATTTTAGGTACTTTCATCCAGAATGTCATGTACCTAAAACGGAAGATTTAGTAGTTGCGCTAGATTCGATAAACATTATTGATATCTTAAGGATGAAGTTAGCTTATAAGTGTTTTTAAGACGGTTAATCCGTCATGAGGAGGTTTTTTTATGGAACATATAAAAGAATTACTAGCAAGTAAGTTAAGTAGGTCTTTATATGGAATTTTTAGTATACCAGAAGAAGATATTTTTGAATATCTATTGAAACTTGAGTTTATTGAGTTGTTGTATCTGGATAAAGGAATTAAAACAGACTTGGAGTATGCTCTACAGAGGAGCAAGGAGATATTTGGCATTAAAAGTATGGATGACCAAGCTCCAGGACAGCTTACTTTAGGAATGTAAATAAAGTTTTGAAGAGGGATTAAACCCTCTTCATAAGTTTTTTAAGACGATTATTCGTCAGATTGGAGGTTTTTATGAAAAGAGAAAGTATGAGTATTGTAAAAGCAGTTACTTTCATGTTTGCTGACACAATGGCTCCTAAAAAGGAGTGCAAGAAATATTTCAAGTCAGTATTTAGTGGTAACTTAGTTGACGATGATATTTTTTTTGTAGGTGTAAAGGGTGAAACTCTTAAACTAGCCTATGAAAAACTTCTTAATGTTGTTAGTATAGATGAATCTATACTATATAGTTTTATAGATAAGGCATATACTGTAGTAGAGCTGAACAAAGAATTACAGAGTGATGAATTATCGATTGTTGAAAAGCAAAAGAGAAAACATTCACTCGTGACGAGTGAAGCTTTATTAGCACTCTATATATCAAAGCTTAGTGATGATAAGCTTGATAAGAGTGTCTATCTAGAATTTAAAAGTGAGTACAAAAATTATGTTAATGTTATCACGGATATATATTTATCTGATGATAGAAAATTAGCTATTGAAAAGAGAAAGAAAGTAGCTAAGGATATGCAAAAAAAATATAGTTGCTTTAATATTACTGATTCGTCTTTTGAAAGTGTGTTAGAAGAATATTCGAAAGGTGGTATATAAAATGTCACAATATATTGATGATTTAGTAGATGTTGTACCAAGGTACGATATTGGAGATGTTGTTCAGTTTTATTATGAAACACCTAATGGATTGAATTTTTTTAAACATATCTTTAAAGATGAAAATGATTGTAAATATTACACGGAACTATATAACTCTGGTACAATACTAGAATGGTAATGTATAATAGTATAATTGAAATTTGCTTGTATTTTGAGGCCTATAGGCCTCTTTCTTTTTTATTAAAATTGAATATATTAAGTTATTAAATAAACGAAAGAAGTCTTATTAGTTTTTAAAAATACTTCATAACGGAGTATTTTTATGGTATAATATAGACGAAATGAGGAGGGGTGATATGAGGATTGACTTAATAAAAAAAAATAATGAAGTTAATGTGTTACTTGAATTTACTAATAAGAATGAAGGTAGAGTTATGAGAGACTTGATGGAGGTATATTCTGATTGAAATGAAAAGAACACGAAAACTCCTTGGTAGAATTTTTAATCATAGACCTACTAAGTTATATATAAATTGTAAGAACGTAAGATCTGTAATGAGAATATTTTTAGGATTAATAAACGGAAAGGAATATTGCTTTAATAGTAATGAAGAAGCAGAATATTTTTCAAAGAGAGCGAACGTTCTGCTTAATAAGTTTCTTCTAGAAAAATATCATAATGAAATAAGCAATGAGTTACTATATTTTATAAAGTGGGAATTAAGCCATGAAGAAAGAAAGTTGATTGAAACGGATCCGATAAAAAGAAATAGATATGAAGTTGGTATTATATGATTGTATTGTAGAGAGGATGATAAAAATGAATAGATTAAAGAAATTAACTGCAATTATGATAGTGTGTATAGTAGTATTTACTGGAATTATATCATTTGCTGAAGTAGATGAGAAACAAGTCACTATTGCTAGCTTTAATGCTCTACACCTTGGGTGGAACAATAATAAAGATATAAAGTCAATGGCAGAAGTTATCAAAGATTTCGACATTGTTGGACTTGAAGAGGTAATGAATAAGGAAGGTGTAGAACAATTAGTGAAATCGTTAAATGATATGAATGCAGAGAAAAATTGGAGTTATCATATCAGTGATTTAAAAGTTGGTAGAGGTACATATAAAGAATACTATGCATATGTTTTTACTGATGAAGTTAAGTTATTATCTGCTGTTGGTTTTTATCCTGACAAGCAAGATATTTTTGAACGTGAACCATATGGTGCAACATTTAAAGTAAATGAGTTTGACTTTACTTTAGTGTTGTTCCATGGAATATACGGAAAGAGTAAAAGTCAGAGAGTAAATGAAGTTAGTAATCTAGACTTAGTATATACATATTTTCAAGAGCTTGATACAATGGAAAATGATATTTTAATTGCAGGAGATTTCAACTTACCTGCAGATAATCTTGCTTTTGACCTAGAGTATATAGATGGTATAAAAAATGCTATTGACAGCGATATAAAGACTACTATAGGAACTAAGGGATTAGCCTCAGCGTATGATAATATATTTTATTCAAAATATACAGATGAGGTAAAGGGTTCTGGTGTGGTTAATTTTACAAGAAATAATCATTCTATTGTAAGAAAGACTATTAGTGATCATATTCCAGTGTACATTTTAGCTGATTCAACAGTAGATGATGATGGAAGTAATAAAACTATGGAAAGTACCTCCATAACTTCTACTAGAAAAGGTAATATAGTTATGGGATCAAAGAATAATTTTTCTGAAGAAGTTGTCATCACAAATAATTCTAGTGAAATTGTTAATATTTCAGAATGGCAAATTGTTTCAGAAAAAGGTAATCAGACGTATTACTTTCCACAAGAAACTACATTAAGTCCTGGAGCAAGTGTTGTCGTACTGTCTGGTAAAAGAGGAGAAGAGACTGAAGAAAAAGGGAAATTAATATGGACATCTAAGTATATATGGAATAATAATGGTGATCCTGGTGCTCTATATGATACAACAGGAAAACTGATAGATAGAATTGCAAATTAGTATATTTTGTATATTATAAAAGCGATTTTATAAATATATATATTGTGTTATAATAAGAAGAAAATAGAGAGTAGGGGGGGAAGGTATGGCAAGAGAAAATTACTTAGAAAAATTAAGAACTGATAATGATCTTCCTAAACCAATAGATTTTGAAAAAAGCAGAATTACTAGTTTTGATGTTGAGAGGTTGTTATTACTTCTTCGTGAACCTTTTCCTGAAGAGGAAATAGAGATAACGAAGGGTGACAACTTTACGTCAAGAAATGTAAAGGTAATGAAGCAAATTGATAGGGTGCAAAAGGTGTTTGGAAGCACTCATGTAAACTTTTTGTATGATAGAGAAGTGGATAAACTAGATAGTGGTTATCTAGTGAGAATGGGTGTGGAAATTCAGATAGGTAATCACACTGATTACGAGGATAGCAATGGTATTCCAGGATCCAAGTTTATTCCTTGCTTTTCTGCACAGGGAGTAGGGTTTTCAACTTGTGATGATTTAAAAACCGCTGAAAAAAGTGCTAGAACAGATGGAATAAAACATGCTCTAAAAATTATGGGTATTATGAGGGATGACTACTTAAAGGAATATGAAATTGATGATACATTAGATTATGATTATACAGAAGTGACCATATCTGGAGATGTAAAATTTTCGAATGGAAAAAACGCTAATAATAAGATATTCTTTTTAAGTGATGCTATAGATAATACGACTGGTGAAAAGGTACAATTAGTTTTATTTAAAGAAAACAAAATGAATAAAAATCATGATAACATAAAAAAATTTCTATCGAAAGTTAAAAAAGGAGATATCTATTTAATAGGTTATACTCAAAAATTATATAATAGCACTCAACAGTATTTAATACAAGATATAAAAAATAAGGGGGAAAAGTGATGAATGATAAAATGATGATTGATGGCGAGAAATATGATGTTGTTAGATATGAAAATGACTTTCCTGAAGTTTATTCAGAAGTTCCATATTTGAATGATAAAATCGCTATGCAAAAGGTAAGGAATTCGCTTTATAATGACGAAACAGTACTTGGGAATTGTTTTAAGGTAACTAAAAATGGAGATATGATGGTAGCATTGACAAGCAGAATTATTGGCTTAATTAAGAGAGAAGATGTAACTTATATGAGAAAGAATGGCAATAATATAAAAATTGCACGAGACAAGTTGTCTCAAATGATTGAAGCAAAAGTTGAAAAGATCTACCCTGATAAAGATCAGTTAGGTAGAACTGTACTTGAGTTAAAAAGAACCGATGTTATAAAGAAAGTTAAAGATAAATATGTAGAAGAGCTTAAAGTTGGACATGTACTGAGAGGTAGAGTAGTAGGAGTTAGTACTCAAGCACTTTTCGTTGATGTAGGTGGGGATGTTGTAGGGTACCTACATTTAAGAGATATATGCAAAGCTTTTATAAAAAGTCCAAGAGAAAAATATGACATCGGTGATGAAATTGATGTTGTAGTGAAGGAAAAGAAAGTACTAGATTTTGGTAATCTATCACTTAGTTTTACTAGACAACCACTATTTAAGGACTTTAGTGATTTTAAGAAAGAATTTGAAGTAGATGATGTTGTCTCAGGAAAAATTAAGAATTTTAATCACGATAGAACTGGATTATACGTAGAGATTTCTGAGGATTTTGAAGGCTTAGCCGACTTTTATGGTGATCATTATTATAAATATGGTGATAAGGTAAAAGTTAAGATACATCAAATTGATGAAAAAAAACGTAGAATCAAATTAAGAATATTAGATTAATAAAGATTGAAGAAAAGTTAGAGAGGGGGTAGAACTTGAATTTATTAGCAGATGAAAATAAAATAGTATCTAAATCACCTTTTTCGGCATATCGTAATGAAAAAGATATTTACGATGGAAGAAAGACTTCCATTAGTCTTGAACATATTATGATAAAAGTTAAAAGAGGAGAGGTAAATGGCATTGATTACGAGATTTTAAAATGCGTATCTGAACTTGAGTTTTCTACGAGCCGAATGATAACTCAGTTGATTAATCTAAAAGGCTATAATGTTGAACAAGAAAAAGTCCAACGAAGGCTTAATTTCTTGAATAAAACTAATATAATATCTAGATATATGACTGTATCAGAAGAGTCAAAATCTAATACTAGGATATACTGTTTAGAGAAGGTAGGAAATGTTTTATTAAGAAGTAGAGAGTGGCCATCAAAATGGAAGCAGACAGACAGTATTAGGCCTCTTGAGACTAAAAAAAGAATTTTAGCTAGGAATCAAATATATTTGGAGTATTTAAGATCTGGGATGGATTTTGAAAGTGCTAAGTTTGATTACAAAATTAACTCCTTTAAATCGGATATGATTGTAGAAACTGGAACCAAGAAATATGTTTTTTTGATCAGTAGATCTTATCCTACTGAAATAGAAAAATTCGAAGTTAAAGTTAGTGATTATTTTGGTATGTGTGAAGATTTTATAGTGACTCCTCAGATGTTGGAACCACCAATGTTAGTGATTGTTGGTGAAGATGATAATCAGCTACTTGAAGTATTTAAAAAATTAGTAGTAAAAGGTCTTGATTATTCAAAAGTCTTGTTTACTACTGACTTAAGAGTTATAAATGATATAAATAGAAGTATTCTACAATTTTCCATACAAAATATAGGAACAATTGAAAATCCTAGTCATAGGGCTAGAATGGAAATTAAAAAATTTTTTCTAAATAGAGACTAAGAGCATATAATTAGATATATGCTCTTTACTTTTGCCATAAAACTTTAATATTCTAAAGATACATAAAGAAATGTATATATTGTTTATGAATATGGATATGATATAATTAAGTAAGAACATATTAAAGGTGGTTAGGAATGATTAGAAAAGAGAATCCCTATGATGCTGAACTTATTCTTCACAGTTATAATGTAGGCATAGTAGCAAAAGCAATTGGTGATGCAATGAAAATAGAACATTGTAATCTTTTTCACTTAGGCTTATTGCACGATGTAGGGAAAATTTTTATCCCTAAAAAAATTCTAAACAAACCTTCTAGATTAAATTTTGAAGAGTTTGAAAATATGAAGAGACATTCTGAATTTTCTGAATGGATTGTATGCTCAGAGTATTTGGATGAAGATGAAGGGGAAATTTATTCGAAAATTATAAGACATCATCATGAAAACTGGGATGGAACTGGTTATCCAGACAACTTATTGGGTAATAGTATTCCGGTTGAGAGCAGGATATTGACAGTAGCAGATGTATTCGATGCAATGATAACACCGAGAATTTATAGAAATTTTTCTATTCCGAATGTTATCGAAATTATGGAAAGTGAAGTGGGTAGAAAATTTGACCCTGAGATATTTAAAATTGCAAAACCAATTCTAATATCTAGAATGAATGAACTTTCTAAAGAAAAAAATTATCCAAAAGCATATTAAGAATACATACAAAGCACATAATTTTGAGATATAATTTTTTTGGTTTCTTTTGTGAACTCAAAAAGGAGGTATTAGAATGATTGAGGTAAAAAAGTATTTTGTTCCAAACATACTGCCAAATAATTTGAAAAAGATTAGGGAAGGAAGGGGTCTCAGTGTTAGAGAGGTTGCTGAAGCTCTTGAAATAAATGATTTACACTTAAATGCCGTAGAAAATGGAAAGGTCAATTTCTCCGGAAAGACAACACTTAAAGCACTTAAATATTTTAATATAAGTTTTTACAAATTATATGACATAAGAGAGAATGATATTGAGTTAGATGTTATAGATGTTACAGAGCACTCTCTTGAGACGAGTATCTCGCTTGATGGTTTAAGCGAGATTGATAAATCTACTTTAACAGAGAATAAGGATTTGTTAGAGAAAGTAAATAATCAAATTTTTAGTATTAGTGAACTTGGAATATTAAAGAAGATAGATATTATTAGTGTTGATATAGAACGATCTTATGTACAATTAAAAGCAATATATACTATAAAATATTCTAGAAAAGAAGTATTTGATATAAATATGATGAAAACTCATGACCGTGAATTATCTAGAACTCTAAGACAGGAAGGATTTCCAAAATATAAGAAGACAATTAAGAAAAAATATAGAAGAGAAGACATAGAAGTTAGGGATGGGAAGACTTATTATGGAGATAGTATTTTTATTGAAGGAAATGTGATATCTATCAATTCCAGAAGATACGAGTTAGATTTGGATCAAGAAGCTGTTGAAATAAAAAGTGATGAAGATACAGGCGAATTATATGTCCAGTTTAAAATAATTATGGTAGACATGAATAATATCAAAAAGATTAGAGAACATATTGGACTTTCAGCTGATGATATGAGCGTGGTATTAGATATGACAAAAGTAGGATATACTACTGTTGAAGGTGGAGAGAAAATTTCTACGAAGAAGATGTGGATCCTCTGCAATTTCTTTAAAGTTCCTTTAGAAGTATTGTTAAATGTTGAAAAATATTATGCTACGTATTGTCTCTAATTAATATTAATGATATAATTAATTGAATATTTATTTGAGGTTTTTTAACCTGAACTATCTAAATACTTTTTCAGATAGTGAGTTTTTAGTTTTTAGATTCTTAGATTAGAATCTATAGTTTGTTTGTAACCTGTTGGGATTTTTATTATTAAAAATTTCTTTCAGGTTTTTTTGTTTTTGAACTGAATGTTCAATTAGTTTTTAAGACGATTATTCGTCATAGGAGGTTTTATGAAAATTACAGTCGAAAGATTTAATGAAGTTACAAAAGGATTATCAGAAGAGTTTCCAGTTGAGGAAATCGAATGGAAAATAGGACCTATGGATCAGAACAAGGAAACTGCTCTTGTATTTCCTTTTGTTAATAACCGTGCGATTCAGAATAGGTTGGATGATGTTATCGGTTCATTTAGTTGGAGAAATGAATTTTCGACAATTTTAAATGGACAACTCTGTGGAATATCCATCAAAGTTTATGAACAAGATGGAAACTTCGAATGGATAACTAAATGGGATGGAGCAGAGAATCCCGAAATATCTCCTATTAAAGGAGGTTTGTCTGATGCTATGAAAAGAACCGGTGTCCAGTGGGGTATTGGAAGATACCTTTACGGATTAGATGATATCTGGGTCAAGATAGAAAAAAGGGGTGACTCTTTTTTCATCAAAGAATCTGAAATTGCAAAACTTCATGCTCATTTAAAAGGTGAGAAAATCGGAGAGAATGTGAGTTCTAATGAAGATGAAGTAGTTGATAAAGTAGAAAATATAGTAATTGAAAGCATCGAAGGTGCAATTACTACAGCACAAATTGGGATGGTAAATGCTTTACTTACCCAATTTAAAGATAAGAGTCAATCGGTATTACAGATGGCTCTAAATAAATATGGTGTGTCAACTTTAGAATCTATGCCTAAAGTTTCGTTCCATGAATTCATTATGTACATAAAAACACAATTAACTAATGTAGTAGATTAATTTTATGTAATTAGTGAATTATTTAATAAGACGATTATTCGTCATAGGAGGATTTTTATGAATGTTTACGAAATTATTACTAACATGATTATTGAAGAGATTGAAGCAGGAACAATACCTTGGAAAAAACCTTGGAAAGATGGTTTTCCGGTAAGATACGAATCTGGCGAGCCGTATAGTTTACTAAACAGGATGTTGCTACCTAAAAGTGGTGAATATCTAGGTTATAAAGCCATTAAGAAATTAGGTGGCAAAATTCGAAACTATAATCCACATATTATTGTTGGATACTTTCCTATAGAGACAGTCAAGAAGGTGAAAAGAGATGGTATTGAAGAAGAAGAAAGCAGTAAATATTTGAAGCCGAGATATTTTAAGGTTTTTCATCTTGATGATATAGATGGAATACCGTCAAAATTACCGGAAACTATTAATACTAACAGTAAGATTATTTCTGCAGAAGAACTCGTTTGTGATTATTCTAAAACATTAAAGGTTAAGAATGATTACAAAGGTGCATATTATAGTCCAACCTTGGATTATGTAAATGTTCCTAATTTAGCAAATTTCGATTCTTCTGAAAAGTATTATAGTACTCTCTTTCATGAGTTAGTACATAGTACTGGACATAAGAAAAGACTAAATAGATTTACTTCTGAGGATCAGTTTCAATTTGGGAGCGAATCATATAGTTTTGAAGAATTAGTTGCGGAAATCGGTAGTTCGATGCTATGTAGTATGTCTGGTATTATAGACAGTACAATAGACAACTCTGCCTCGTATATAGATGGATGGCTAACACAGTTAAGAAATGATCATAAACTGATTTTCAAGGCCTCTTCAAAGGCCCAAAAATCATGTGAGTTTATTATTTCACATAAGAATAGTGAGAAAGGTAGTAAAAATATTGCATAGTCTAATTTTTAGAAGTATTCATAATGAATGCTTCTATTTTTTTATACCATTTCCGTGATTATCCTTGATTAATAAAAATAAATAGTTTATACTTGATTTATCACGGAAAAACAAGGAGGATGTTTATGGATAAGAAAATTAATTTAAAATCTACTGTTACAAGTAAAAGACAAATTACAATTCCTAAAGAGGTTTGTGAACTGCTTAATATAAAGAGAGGGGACCAGGCATTATTTATTATGGAAGACGATAGGATAATTTTTGACATAAGAAAGGAGTCAGTAGATTGCTTTGCATGTTTTGGCGAGGGGAAACTTTATGGTGAAGAATGTTTTGTATGTAAAGGTGAAGGAGTTCTAAATAATGATGAATTAAAAGATGTTTATAAATTAATTAGCAAAGTAATGAACTCATCATTAAAATATTCAGTTAGCATTGGTCTTCAACAAGATTCGAGTACTATATTCTCTAAAGTATCTATAATAAAAAGTAATTTACCTAAAGATCAGAAAAATAGAATTCAAGATGAAATACAAAAACTCATTATTAGTCAACAAGCACCTAGAAGTATACAAGATATAAACAAATTTTGTACACCTACAGATATACTACTAGAGGAAATACTAGGACTATTATCTACAGATAGTGCAAAAGAAGAGGTAAAAAATTGGTTTAGATAACATTTTATAACTTTATTAAGCACAACATATATATTGTGTTATAATAAACTTGTTCGCACAATATTATTAAGGAGAATACAGATGGATAATGAAATCAGGGAACTACTGGAGATAAACTCTGAAAATGATGTAGATAAGATAGTTTTCAAAGAAAAGAAGAAGATATTAATAATAATAAATATACTTATGATATTAGGATTTATACTTATGGCATTCAAGGTATTAGTTCCTGACCTAGTAATTTGGGTTGCACTACTGTATCATATTTTAGTTAAAACATACAAGAGAAAGGATGTAAGGGATAAAATACAGGTAATATTAGATAATTCACAGCCAAAAGAAACAATATTAGAGGTCTTGAATTTCAAAGGGTTAACACCAAAAAAAATTAAAAGGAAACAAAAATGGAAAAAGAAAAGATTTCTGATATTTAAGTTTCTAGCTACAATATTTATCTTGTTGTTTTTAATTGATATTAAAGCTAATCTACAGAGTTTTAGTATTAGAGATATACTTATATCTGTGTTTCTGATATTTACGACCTCTTTGGTTTATTTTGATTACACTGTTAAACTGAGATATTTAGAGGTAGCAAACTTGCTAAATGAGGGTTTAACTTATTAGAAAAGTATTAGGGAGGGTAGCATATGATTGATGTAAATGAATTATGTCAAATGCAAAGATTGTTTCTTTCAGCAGAGATACTGAAATATATATATGAGTTGGAAGAAAATGAAAAGGCAGAACAGTTATTTAAAGTACATAATATTCTAGAATTAAGTTTAGAAACATTTTTTGAATCAACTAAAGAATATTATTACGATGATTATTGGGGAGGTCCAATTTCTAATGCCATTTTAAATTATATTCATAAAAATTGTGAGGAAAAGAAAATTAGGACATTGTCATTGTGTGAGATGATTGAAGGAGTAAACTATAGTCTTAATGATTTTTATGATGAAGTCGAGGATCATTATTCTATAGTTTTTCCGGGATATAAAGCTTGTAATATTATTGAGAGTATATTAAATAAATCAGAAAAATCTCATCAAATAACATGGAATTTCATAGATAAAGGAATGCTTTGTGAAAATAATACAGTTATAAGAACACTTGAAGCTGAGCATATTGACCTAGAAACTTGGAAAATTATGTGTTTGTATAAAGAAGAGGCGGAGAGTGGTAACGATGGTAATTATACTTATAATTTTGTCTATGAACCCGAACTCAGTAAGCTCGAATTACCTTATTGCAATTCAGGACCTTTTGTTTCATCAGAGGAAACAATTAAGGGAAATATGATTGATGTAAATTCTGATGTTATAGGAACTGATATGGGAGCTTTAGCAGAAAGAATTTATATTTATTATATTCCTGAAGAAGAAAAGTATGCAATTGTTGAAGTGAAATATCCATGTTTATGATGAACAAAGGAGGGATGAATTATGATTAGTTTAAAAGATTTGTCAAATTACGAGAGGTCTATGCTTGTTTCCACACTTTTAGGCTATAAAGATAGTTTAAGTGAGTATGATTGCAAAAATAAAGCTCTTAAAAGACTTATAGATCTTATCGAATTTACCTTAGAAGAGTATTACGATGATTGTGAACGAAATTATAAGAATGAGTATCCTGGTGAAGAGGCATCATTAATTATACAGAGCGTGCTTGATAGGAGAGAAAGTTCTCATAGTATTAAATTGTTATTTCGGGATGAGTATAAAATTGAGCATTCTGTGACTTTAGAAGCAGAACATATTGATATGGAAACTTGGGAGATAATTAATCTTTATAAAGAGGAAGCTAATCAAGTAAATGAGATCAATGGTACATATAAATTTATTTTTGACTTCGATACAGAAAACTTACAGTATCCCTGCTGTGTTGCAGGAGAAATTGGTTCAAATGAACTCATTACTCATAATATGATTGATGTAAATTGTGATACATATGGTTCTCAATTGGGATATTTAGCAGAAAGAATCTTTGTATTCTATATACCGGAAATTAAAAAGTATTCAATGGTTAAGTTAAATTATTGGAGTACATGAAGAAAAAATAGACGTTGGGATTGTTAAAAGCTTATGATTTTTTTGGTTTCTAATTTGAACTGTGGGTAAAATTGTATTATAATACATTTATACTATTTTTTATTATTTAAGCTGATTCTAGATTGAATTAGTGGCATTTTAACTTTGTGATCAAATAGATTTTTGACACAGTATAGGTTTTTAAAAATAATTGTCCTGGGGATATTATGTTCCGAGGGTATTTTGTTTTTTGAAATATTTATTAAGACGTTTTATACGTCATGGAGTTATTAATTTATTAAGACGATTATTCGTCATAGGAGGATTTTTATGAAAATTGAGAAAATGGAATTACTAAGAGGTATTAAAAGTGTTATGGGAGTTGCTAAGAAAAATGATGTTGATATTACTGATTGTGTCAATTTATCAGTTGAAGATAATGAAGTGGTTTTAAAAGCAACTGATTTTACCACAAGTATTGAAAGTAAATTAATGCTTGATGGATTTTTCAATGAAACAATGAATTGTAGTGTTAATTGTAAGTTGTTCCATAATGTAATTAATAAGATGCCACAAAGTATATTAGAGTTGGAAGTAGACTCTGATGTGTTGAAAATTGTTTGTGGTAAGATCAATTTTGAGTTAGCCATTTGCAATTCTGAATTTCCAACAAGCGAAAAGTTGGACAGTGAAGAGATTGTAGTAAATGGAATGGATTTTGCAAACTGTCTTACAAGTGTTATGGTCGCAACTGCAGATGTAAGTAGACCTATATTAAACGGTGTTTTTATAAATGCTGAAAATAAATCTATAGAATTTGTAGCCACTGATGGTTACAGATTGGCAACTAATAAGCTAGATTATTCAGTTGAAGGAAAGTTTTCAGGGATTTTACCTAATAAATCAGTGTCAGAGATAGTTAGGTTAACAAAGGATATTTGTGACGAGGATATAGTTATTATTTCTAAGGAAGATAGGATTAGGTTAGAATTCAATAATGTGATTATTGAGTCTATTTATCAGGAAGGGAATTATATTAATTATAAACACTTAGTTAATAATAATCCTATCTGCATTGAGATAGATAGTAATAGCTTAATAAGTTCAGTACAAAGAGTTTCTTTATTGGCAAAAGAGGGACAGAAAAAGTACATTGTGCTAAGTAATTCAGATGATGAATTATTATCTATTTCCGCTATAGCTGAAATAGGTGAGTGTATTGATAATGTGGTCTGCAATAAAAATACAGACGAAACGTTTAAAATCGCCCTTAATCCGTCTTTTTTATTAGATGGACTAAAGAGCTTGATGGGAAACATAAAATTGTTTCTAAAGGATTCTAAGTCACCTGTGTTCTTTAGTAGTGGTGACAATTTTAAGTATCTTGTTTTACCTGTAAGTATGTAGTTTTATTGATAATTATTATATAATAGTGTTGATTTTTTATAATTTTCGGGTAATATTATATTGTAAAGTGATAGTATAAAAGTGAAAGAAGATATGCTCGTAGAACGCGAGCAATTAATCAAAAAAAAGTTCAAAAAGAAGATATGCTCGTAGAACGCGAGCAATTAATCAAAAAAAAGTTCAAAAAGAAGATATGCTCGTAGAACGCGAGCAATTAATCAAAAAAAAGTTCAAAAGAAGATGTTAAAAATAGTCCTTAATTTTGAGGACTATTTTTTTTGAAGGAAGGAGTATAGTTTTGAAATTTGAATTGTTGACATTAGATTTTTATAATAATAATGATCATTTAAAAGAAATTGAGAAGAAAGTTGATAGACCATATTCAGTTTTTGTTGTAGATATTAATAACCTTACATTTGCAATACCGCTAAGAAGTTCTATAAGACATGATTATTTTTTTCCTTCGTCTAATATCACAAATGCGAAAAAGAGAGAAAATATATCCAATGGTATGGGGAATGCGGGGTTGGATTTTTCAAAAGCTGTTATTGTGGAAAAAAGAATGATATACGAACAGAGGCAGGCATAGTATACATAAGTAATGATGAGCATAGTTATCTTAAAGGAAAAGACTATTTAGTTAAAAAAGGAATGGAAAGATATATAGATAAATATAGAAAGGCTTATAATAAGCAACATATAAAATCTAATCAATTGCTTTGTAAGTATTCTACTTTACAAAATTACCATGATGAGATTGGTATATAAATATTACATAACTTTGAAAATACGGCTAGTAAATCTTAATTTTGTCAAATATTATTGTTATTTTTTTGCAATAATGCTATAATGAAGACATATTAATTTTTTATTTTTAAAGCTGTTTCTAGATTGAAATAGTGGCATTTTTAGTTGTAGAATAATTAGATTATTATTCTAGTGTTTTTAATTTTGTTTGAAACTCGGAAGATTTTTAATTTTTTAAATTTCTTGCGAGTTTTTTAGTTTTTTGAGAAGGGAGGATTTATTAAGACGTTTATACGTCAGGTTTCAGGTGTTATGTAAGACAAGTTTATTGTCAGTTACATTTTATTAAGACGATTATTCGTCATTTGGAGGTTTTTTATGAGTAAAAAGAAGAAAAGATTTAGTATGGCACCAGTTATTATTGTTGTTGTTCTTGGGTTCTTTTTAGTGAATGGTGTAGAAAAATTCACTAAAGAAGAGTATCAGAATCAAGCTGATGAAATTGCTAACTATATTGTTAGTGAATTTGAGAGACAGAGCGATAATGGTGTGGAACCATCATTGGATAAGATAGTGAGTAAAGCTCAAAGACTTGATGAGTCTAAGAGTTTAAAAATTACTTATTCAGATGGTTTGTTTGAAAAATCTTTCATCATCTTCTTAGAACTTGATGGTGGAAAAGTAATTAAGTTTAAGGATGTAGTTTTAGACTTAGACTAGTTACTAACTTGAAGAGGAAGTTATCTTCCTCTTCATTTCCCAATATCAATCTATGGAGGTGAAGTTTTATTATGAAGTATGTAGAAGAAATACTATCTACGGAACCTGTAAATGCAGATGAAGTAGAAAAAATATTTCAAACATATTTCCCAGGAGAATTTAAAGTTGTTTATAGACCTTGTAATTCATTTCTTGGTATTGAGCAAACTGTTAGATTAATTGTTCAAGATAAGTATTGGGTAACATGTTATCTTGATCAAAACCAACAATGGGAGATTGAGTACATTCATTAGAAGACGATGATTCGTCATTTTAGGAGGATTTTTATGAATAAAGAAAGCGTTTTAAATACGGTAAGACATTTAGGTAATGTTAGAGATAGATTAGGATATGATAGGCCACAAGTTGGTGATCAAGTTTTTTACTATTGTGAAGAAGATGAGTCTGATATGGTTTATTTAACTGTGATTGAGTCAGAACCTAACGGAAAACTGGTATTGTCAAATAAATTAGGGCCTATTTATGTTGAAGGTTCTCACCTTCGAATAGATATTAAGTCAAAACCATATACAACTATTTTCTATGATGAAGAAAATATGTTGTCGGATAAAAGTGAAAGCCTATTTATTGATCTGAGTGATTCTTACAAAAGATTTGTTATTAAGGGGACGGAACTTCATATTAATATGAAGAATAGAATGTGGAAGTATTGCGATAAAAGAACAGATTCTGAAAAACAGTTTGAAGAAAAAACTGGTAAGGGTGTAATTAATGTTCTTAATTATGATATTTACCATGTAAAACCAAAAACTAATGAAGAAGTAATATCAAATCTAGAGGTATTTGGTAAAGAAAACCTTAAAGATTTGAATGAGACAAATTACTCTTTGTCGGGAGTAATTTTTGATAGATATATGATTGAGTATAATTTTTTTGGTTCGTTCTGGAATTTTGAAGATAGAAAAGGAATTTATTAAGTAAGAAGTTTTATTAATGAAAGTTTTTGTAGAAGAGGATTAATTAATCCTCTTCATGTTTATTAAGACGATCAATTCGTCATTGGAGGAGTTTTTATGTTTAAAATGTATGAAGAAATAAAGGAGAAAGTAGAAACTATTAAGACTATAAGGGGAAAGTTAGGATATGATTTTCCACAAATAGGAGATGTGTTAATATACACTTCTTTGTTTAATGATAAAAAGGAAAGTTATGGTCTTGTAGTTGAGTCGAATACTGAAATCGGAAAGATAGTCATCCAAGTACAAACTGAATTTCCGTGTGTATCATTAGTTGATGGCCAACTATCTTTAAAGAAAGAAGATCCTATCTATCCTAAAGAAGATATTTGGATTGGAAATAAAACAAAAAGTAAGTATTTGAAAAGAATTGATGATATAAGCATACTTGATAATTCTCATACTTTAAATAACTTGTTTTTTATTGATGAAGATATTGCATTTGAACTAAACAATAAAACATGGGAATATTGTGAACATAGGAGTTTAAGTCAAAGATTCTATGAACAATGTTTACAAAAAAGTGTGGAGTCTGAATTAGAAGAAATTTTAAAATCCCAACCAACGTGTGAACTGGATGTTGAAAAACTGTTTAACCGATTTAATATTATGGATCAGGATAATTTCAAGATTTCAAGTTCAGATAATGTTATAGAAGTCAATCTTTTCGATAGATACAATCTTTGTTTTGATATTGATGATCTATATTGGCTAGAAGTTATTGATCTTTTAGCTGAATAATTTTTTAAGACGATTTATTCGTCAGTTATTAGTTTTTATGAAGAGGGTCATAGTGATCCTCTTCATTTTATTTATTAAGACGGCTATCCGTCATTTAAACTTTTTTTAAGACGTTTATACGTCATTCAGGAGGAATTATTATGCATAATGTAAAGGAACTAACAAATCGTTTTTCGAGGACTGTAGAGAACGAGAGTAAAATGGGATTTTATCCAACTGATCCCGAAATAGTTAGGATGGAGATGGAACTTATTAATTTTGAAGTAACTGATATTGATAAGGTTTCTATTTGTGACTTTTCTGCAGGTGATGGTTTACAGCTATATCAAATGCGTGAATTTATTAAAAATAAGAGTCTGACACCATTTTCATATCTAAATGAGTTTGCAAAGTCAAGGTATGAAGAGGCTATTGAGAAATACTCTGAAGAGGAAAACTTCTTTTTCTGCAATAGTGATATATTTACACTAAAATGCAGGAGTAAGCAAGGTCGTAGATATGAAACTAAGACTATGGCCATCGTAAGGAATAATCCTCCATATGGTTTTACTAAAAGGTACGAAGAGAGAATAAGAACAGAAGAATTATTCTTTCTAGAAAACGATAAATATCTAGTTGAAGGAGGAATCCATATACTAGAAGTTCCTATAAATACTTTAGCACATTATCCGGGCTTGATGAAAAAGATAACATTTAGATATGAGAATATAAATATCTATAAGTTCCCGGAAAAAGTATTTAAAAAATTTGGTCAGATAGTTCTAATCGGGACAAAAAAATCAAAGAATTGTTCTGATATAGAACTTGCTGAATACTGGGTTGAAAAATTAAAGATAGGAGATATATTATCACTAGACCAAGTGAATGGACCAGTAGTAAGTTTATCTGGATCATCACTTAAGAAAGCTAAAGAAGTTAATGTATTTAGGGATGGTAAAATTGATGATATCTCTTTATCTAAGGGGCTATTTTCAGAGCTAGATAATTTATTAGCTAAAGAAAAGGAAATGAACTCTTATGGTTCTATAAAAGTTATTCAAGACGAGACAGCAATAATTGAGCGTTCTGTAGGACATAGAGCTTTAGAACTTGCTTCAGGGAAATTTAATAAAATTTGTGGTGATGTTTTAATTTACGGCTTTTCTGAAAAGAAAGTAAGAACAAACGTAGATAATGAGGATAATAAAGAAATCACCACAGAGACAGAGTATTTAGTCTCTGGTATAGAAATCACTAATAAAAATGGAAATGTTATTAGAAAAGAATCTATTAATTAGTGAATAGAGGAATAATACTTAATATTAAATTTTATTAAGACGGTTTATCCGTCATTGGAGGAATTTTAAATGACTAAGATTACAAATACTCATAACGCTATCAAGAGAATTATTATGACATTAGAAGGGTTTTTAAAATCTAACAAAATATATAACTTTGAGATTAATCATTTTGATGATCAGCTTAAGGAAATAAAACGTCATGGTTATGAAAACTTGGATTTACTGAATAATCTATATAAAACATTAATTAAAAACAGAGATAAGAGTTCAGATGAATTATATGAACTTAAGACTGAAATAAAAGAAGCCTTAGATTTTTATAATACAGAGATAGAAATTTTGTCAAAGTATATATATAAGACTTTAATTATAGGATCGTATTATTATAAAGTTAAGACTTTATTAACTGATACTTATAGTGGAGATAGTACTGTAAGGTATGTGATAGCTTCTTGTCAATCTGAACAAGAGATGAGGTCTTTATTGGCCAACCTTCAGAAAGGTACAAGAAGTATCCGTGTTGGTGGTAATTATGATAGAATCTGCTCTGTTAAGAATGGTTATAGAGCACTTTATCTTAGGACAAAGAATGAAAATATTGGAGATGGAGTTCATGCAATTATTTATAATGAATCAGATTCAATATTAAAAATTCATAAGGATAAGGATCTCGTAAATGAGGTGTACAAATTTGTACTATCAAAATACAAGACTGGTCTATTGCCTGAGTGGGGGAAATATATTTATGATAAACTTGTAGAAGAGAATATGATCAGAATTTGTGATGGTTTTGATTATACTGGAAAGGCACCAAAAGTAGTCATTTTTTATGATGAACTTGATACTAACTTTTTCATAAGGATTAAACAAGAGGGCCTATCTACTGGAAAGATTAGTTTACCAGTAGAAAATAATATAGCTTTTAATCAGGATGCTACGTTTTATGAGTTGGTAACTGAATATGTACTACCATATCTTCAGGATGAAAACTTACATTATAACGTAGGAGACAAAATAGACAGTATAATAGCAAGTAAAATAGATATAGGAAAAGGCAAGGTAGGAAAGCTATATCCAAGGCAACAAGTTATAGCTCAGGGATTTTTAGAAGCTATAAGGGATGGTAAATACGGTTTTACATTGAATGGAGACATGGGGATTGGCAAGACTTACATAAGTGGTAAGTTAGCTCTTGCGGTTGTTCATGAATTCAATAATAATTTTGTAGGTCGTATTGCTGTATATTGCCAAGGACAGCTTATTGAAAAATGGAAGAGGGAGATAATACAAGTTTCAAGACCATTAGGAATAACTCCAAGTTTTATCACTCTTAATAGTTACATGGATGTTAAAAAACTAAAGAGGAAACCTATAGGTTTAGAAGTGTTGTTAATTCCAAAAGACAAAGCTAAGAGGAACTATCAAGTTGAAATGGCTGTCAGAAAGCCTTATAACTCTTCAATAAATGATTTAAGATGTCCTGATTGTGGCGGTCATATTTATTCTAATTCAGAGTATATATTTGATATTGAGAAATGTGATGAGTATTTAAGTAGAGTTCTTAAAAATCGATCTTCTCTATATTCAAAATGTAATCACTACATTAAAGTTGATGGAAGTCCGTTAACTAAGTGGGAAATTGAAAGGATAAGAGAAAATCGAATCAAAGTACTGTATGAGGATGAGTATAGTACTAATGTTTATTTCGATGAAGATGGATATCCTCTTCAGGGCGAAGAGTTAAGAAAGGTAAAATCGTATAAAGAATCAGGTTATACGATAGCAGTAAGGAAATGTAATGCTTCATTATGGACTGCTAAGAGAAAGAAAGGTTATAATACTTTCAATGCAGTTGAAATGCTAAAAAAACATATTGGAACTAAAGCTATTGATATTACAATAGCAGATGAGGCCCATTTATTTAATAGAGAAAGTAACCAAGGGATGACTTATGCTACTCTTGTAGAAATTTCTAAAGTTGCAGTAAATCTTACTGGGACACTTACCGGAGGAAAAGCATCTGATTTATTTTATCAGTTATATAGAATGTACCCAGATAAGTTGAAAAAAATGGGATACAAATATTCAGATGTTAATCTATTCATAGATCATTATGGTAGAAGGGAAAAGACTACCAAACAGTATTATTCTGAATATAATGCTAGTGGTAAAGGGAAGAAAATATCAGGAGCATGGCAAGAAAAATCGGGTATTAGTCCTCTTCTGTATACTAATTTCCTTAGTGGAATTATGATTTCAAGAAGTATAACTGATATGGACCTTCCTATGCCGGAGTTAAAATTCTTTAAACATGAGATAAAAATGTCTGATGAGTTAAGAAAGGCATATGATAGGCTGAAACAAGCATTTGTTACTTTTATGAGAGAAAACAAAGGTGTATCTCTTGGAGGATCATATATTCACAATCTATTATCATATCCTGATAATCCTAATCAGGAGCCAATATATGTAGATGATACTAGACTAGTGGCCAATCCCGAAAAATTAGATATGGATCAGTTATTTCCGAAGGAGGAAAAACTGCTAGAAACTATAAGACAAGAAGTATCACTTGGAAGAAATACTTTAGTCTATAGTATATACAGTGGAACTAAAGGTGTAAGTAAAAGATTGCTTGATATCATAAGTAAGGAAGGTATCAAAGTGATTGAGCTTAAATCTACTGTAGCAGTAGAAAAAAGGGAGGCTTGGATTGAAAAGAAATACCAGGAGGGTTATGAAGTAATAATAACTAACCCAACTTGTGTACAAACAGGTCTTAATATTACACAATACCCTACAATATATTTTTATGAATGTGGATATGATATTAAAGTCTTGAGACAGGCAGAAAGAAGAGCTTGGAGAATGAATCAAGACAAAGTTTGTAAGGTATACTACAGTTATTATGTAGATACTATTCAGGAAGATGCTATGAAATTAATCGGTAGCAAGAAAAAGGCAAGTCTGGCTATTGAAGGTGTATTTTCTGAAGACCTTCTATCTTCAATGGGCTCCGATAGTGATGATGGAGCAAAAATGCTGTTCAATGTTCTTAAAGGCAAAATTAAACTAAAAGAAAATGAACTGGATGCATTTAACTTTGAAGAGGAAGAAGTGATAATACCTGAATACACAGAATCAGTAGAAAAAGTGGAAAAGTCAGTAGGAGATGGAGAAAGCCAACAACTGAGTCTTTTTACTTTGTCTTATGAGGATGTTAAGGAAGACAAGTATGTCAAAAAGAAAGGCATTGTAGAGGGTCAATTATCTCTTTTTGCAATGTAAATAATGCTAGTGTGGGTAAAACCTGCACTAGCTTTTATATTGTAGAGAAATGTAAAATTAAGTAATGACTAAATATATATATTGTGTTATAATAGGTTTAAATAACATTATAAGGAGGGGGACTTGATGCATTTATTGGTAATGATTTTTATGTTATACTTTGGATGGAAAATATTAATGAAATCATTAAAATGGATATTTGTAGTTGGCATTATTTTTCATGTAAGTGCTAATGTCTTCGATGTATCATTTATAGATATGATTAAGTTATTTATATAGACTTTAACCGGGGATAGTATTTAAATAATAAGATTAAAGGAGAGAGCTTATGAAAGTAATAATGAAAAAGGTAGGGGAAGAGTTAGAACCTATAGAGGTTTCTAATAACTTGTCTGAACTACAGAAATTAGTTGGTGGATATATTGAATGTATTGAATTATTTGATTCAGTAGTTTTACTGTGTGATGAGGATGGTTCTATGAAAAAGCTACCTGTCAATTTTTCTATTAGAGATGTAGCATTGGTGAGAAATGTAATTTTTCTAAGACTGGAAGATGGTGAGTTCACTAGTATTAAAGAGAATGATTTAGAGACAATTAAAGACTTATTACAATAATTTATATTGACATTAATAGATGTAGTTTTCTGGTTTAAGACAAAAAAATTGTCTTAATTTAGAAGGTTACATTGATTTTTTTTGATAGAAAAAGCACCTGTTGAGTTTTCGCAATCAAGTGCTTGACTATCGTTACTATTTATCTTTAAAACTTTATTATTAATACACTAACAAACTACCTTTCGTTAAATGGGTTTACTGTCGTAATAATCCTAAACCCACCTTCTTGACAAGTGTGATCCTTTTTTACCTTCCCTCTAGAATGTGTTTTTGCATAATCAGACTGATACTTAAATGAACCACCTGCAAGTTCAACAAACTTTGTATGGATTTCAATAGTACTTGTCCAATTCCAGACATTACCTGACATATCTAAAACCCCATATTTTGATGATCCTAATGGAAACAATCCAACTGCACACGCTCCATAATTAGGTTGGTTTACATGTCCTTTCATTTCATCAAACTCATCGCCATATGAAAACTCCCTACCAAACTCACCACGAGCCGCTTTCTCCCACTGCTTACTACTTGGCAAATCAATTATCAGATCTGTCTTTCCTTCAAACCATTTACAAAATGCTTTCGCTTCATACCATGAAACATCTACCATAGGATAATTTAAAGATTCATCAAGGCTGATTGCAAATTCTTCAAATTCTCGTATATGATTATCTTTTTTACCAAGCATCCAAAAATGCTCAGATTTATATTCCTCACTTAATACAAAAGTTCTAAACTGATTTCTAGTGACTGGGTATCTAGAAATCCAGAAACTTGGGAGTGATTTTCTTTTTTTCATTGATGAAAATAAAAAATCACCCTCAGGGATTTCAACCCAATCTATGTCTGGTAGACCAGAATCGGTTAACGATACCCCAATTCTCGGATCATCAATAGCTAATTCAGATCCTATCTCTAAGCGTGAAGCATAATCAAGATTAGGAGAGCAAATTTGCATCAATCTCTTAGCGCTATACTTTTTTCTATCGCTTACATGTTCATCTAACTTTAAAACTTTCTCTGCAGTATCTTTGTAAAGCTTTATTACTGGGTGATACTGATACAAAATGTCATTGTGGTCATTTAACTTACCATAAGTATCTATAAGTTTATTTATATCATCCCATATTAAAGGATTATTATCACGCTCATCAGTGATTCTCTTGTATGTTAGCTCACTGCTTAATCTAGCAACTTCAGTCTCGAAATACTCTCTTGCAACATTAAACTCATTTGTTTTCATCAAATCATACTTCATTTGATTTAAAGCGTCATTCATCTCCTCGTGTAATCTAAGATTTTTTACTCTTATCATTTCATTTATCTTACTAGTAAAATCGTCACAATATGTAGTAACTTTCTTATAAAATTTTTCATTCATACTAATTCCAAAAATTGTTGCTAACTCACTCATAACAGCCTTCATATCTCTAGTTGACGATATCGGTCTAGCTTTTGTAGAAATAAAAGGTGTTCCAGAAATATATTTTTCTATTGAATTTACAGGTAGAAATAAAGGAAATGTTTGCTTTTCCAAGATTGAACTAGCCCCCATTTCGGTAATACAATACTTACTATTAAAATAATTACCTGTGATAATTATTACTACTACTTCAGACAAGTTCAAGTTTTCCTCGATTTTCTTAACAATATTATCACCAGTTTTTAAACTTGTATTATCTGATGTGTAAAAAAAATCTTCCTCTTCACTAAGCTTTAGTATTTCACAAAAAAGTTCTACTAGTAAATCAACAAACTCTCTGTCTTTTGATGCATGACTAATAAATATTTTCTTCATGTAATCCCTCCATTCATTTCACCTGATTATACTGTTCTTCTATCAAATTATACCAATTATTAATATAAACTACTAGATGCATTCAGGAATTACAAAATAGTACACACTAAAAAATTAGCTTTTATTTAATTACATATATTATTTTACCAATTTCATTAAAACAATAGCAACGCTTTTTACTTACAAAAGTATCTGGTGGTTGGGATATTGCAGATGATTCTATTAGTGTAACTGATAGGGAAGTTGAATATTGTTGTATGGGATGGGCACCAGGTGGTTATGCTGATTATCAAATAGAGGAAATATCATCTCCAGGACTATCTTTTAGTGAGAAAACTGGATTTAGTGAATATGTTACAGATGATATCATTTCATGTAAGTCTAAGGCAACTCTTGAACGTGGTTCAAGTTCTTGGACACTAAAAATAAGGGTAAGGAAGTAGGATAAATCGTTTTAATCAACCATTTTAATATGAGGCGAAAAGTTTCGCCTCTTTTTTTATATTAATAATACTTTCTTGTATATATTATGATAGTTTTGCGGATTTAAAGAAGAGAAGGTATTAGATTCCTAAACTATCCAAGAATAGTTCAAATCTTTTAATAGTAGTTTCGACTACGTCTATCATTGAATCAAAAGTAGATTCGATTTCGCATGCGATATCATCAGTTTTAAAGTCAATAGATTCTTCGGAACCATCAGATGCATTACCATCCGAATTAAAAGTCATATAGCCATAGTATACTTCAATTTCTCCAGAACTAACTCTTTGTCCATCAACTGAAAACCAAATTTCTAAAGTATTAGTTTCATCATCTTCGGGTTCTAATTCTCCATCGACTTCAATTTTTATTGGTTGTCCATATTGGTTTTTCATCAATAGGATGTTGTCGATATCCATATAGTCATTGAAAATAATACTATCTAGTGAATCTTCTAACAATTGAGGGTTTCCAAAATACAGCTTAATATAATCAGATATTGAATCAATAGCATTCACTTTGTTATAAATTATAGGGAAAAATTTGTACTTATCATTATATAAATCTAATTTATCTTTGAGATCATTAAAACTAATGTTTGATAATTCATCGATAGTATCATCATAAATCTCCAAAAAATTTTGTACAACTTTTTCGTATTCCGAAACTTTAGATTCAATGAGCTGTATAAAATCTAAGGATTCTTTCATTTCAAAAATACGTTCATAGTATGCATCGCAAGAACCAAGAGGGGTTAATCCAACAGACTCTCTATCCATATTAATTTTATCCATGATTAAAGTTTTTCTTTCTTCCTCTTCCTCAATTTTCATTTCTGCCCAAAGTTCATTAATAATACTTATCTTTTCTGCCTCATGTTTAAATTCATCAAGAATAGTTTTAGTTAAGCGTATGCGATACTTTACAACTTCTTCTAATGATCTTGACTTTAAACTTTCATAAATATCTGGATGTAATATTTCTTTCTCATCTTTTTTAGTTCCTTGTGAGAAATCTGCAGTATTTCTACTAATAAAAAAAATTTTATCATTATCATTATCAATATCTATGAAATCCTTAATATTTACTAACGTTTCCACTATTAAAGCATCTGCAGATGAATCTTTATTATCTATATGTGCAGGTGCCTGTTTATATATTCTTCGTCGATCAACTCCTAGAAGCATTTCTCTTGTTTCTATTATTTCAATACAGTTTCTATGATTAAAGATAGAATTAATCTTGCCTATAGAATTTATTATAAAAATTCTTTTATGTACATCAAATTCATCATCTAGTTTTCCCATTATCTGATTTACTGAAGATAGTTGGTCGTTGAATTTTTTGAGTAAATCTACATGATTTATCCAGAATATTTCTTTTATATTTTTTCTGGCATCCTTAACAGCTTTTCCTATCTTTAATATTTCACTTTCGATGTGTCGTTTTACTTCTTCCTTAACTATTTTGGGTAGTATAATCTTTAACATATCATGTTCGAGTAATTGATAAATTTCTTCAAAAGACCCTGCTTTACTAGTATTATTTCTTGATACAATCATATCTATGTAAATATTAGTATCTAAAAACATGTATTTCATATTATCCCTCCTGCTATTTAAAATAAAAATAGATGAACATAAATGATATATGTTCATCTCATGATTAAATATTAGTCATTATATCTTGGATCTAGGTTAGCATCTATGCCAGTAACTCTTTGGTCAAGATCTTTGTTTCTTCCGTCCGAACCATACTCTTCTTCCAAAGCTTCATTTATTGCTTCCAAATTGGCACGTTTTCTCTCAATATCATTCAATTCTTTTTGTGTAAAAGTAATTTTTACAGGTTTTTTCTCATATAAGCCATAAAATCTCCCTTCGAGTACAAGACAGTAAATTTACAAAATAATAATACCATCTTTGTAATAGAAAGGTAAAGTAAAGTTTTGATAATATGTCAAATACAAAAAACTTAGTAGTGACTTTTATTAAGCGAAATTTATTATATTATTGCTAATCGAAATCTTACATGTTTTTTCTGCTTTGTTTTCTGAAGATAATTTTTTTAATAGCTGTTCTAAATTAAAATAAGAGTCAGATAAAGCAACTTCATTTAGTAGAAAAATATGATTGTTAATATCAAGTATAAGAACATTATCCTGGTACTGCTTGAATTTTATCTTTTCTATGTTTTTTATGAACTTTAGGGAAGTACTCTTAAATTCTAACTCATTTATATCGAAAATAGAATTTACTATATATAAAAGATCCTCTTCAGTTAATAGATTTATCAGTATCCATGATGAATCCAGAAATAATTCTTCCATCTGCACTGAATCGTCATACTTAGATAATCTAATAGTATAATCTATATTTGAAAAAAGTGGGGTAGGATTGATGATTAGTAGGTCTGATATATCATGGTGTTTGTTATTTGCCATGCATAGGGCTTCATATAGCAAAATGAATGAATTGATTTTATTCTGTGAAGTTTCGATAGAATACTCATTATTTTTTGAATATAGCCAATTTAAGAGCCTTAATCGTCTTTGAGTTGTATGTTTCATTATTATCCCTCCATCGTGTTATAATTATATCTGTAATAAAAAAAGACTCCATAAGAGATGGAGTCAAATTCTATAAATCCTAATAGTTAAGCTAATTTAGTATAAATAATTTTGTTTCAATTCCTGAATAGTTAAACCAATTGAATATACATATATTTTAGGATAATAAGCGATAAAAGTCAATAGAAATTATAAATTTTAAAGCTATTTAACTAATTATATATATTTGGTATAATGATAAGTATAGAAAATAGGAGGTAGCTATGAAGAAAAATGTTAGTTTGATAAGCGTCATGATTATAAGTGTCCTTATTCTTTTAATAGTTCATATTTTAGGAGTATTTGGTGGTGTTTTAGATATAGCGATTATGAAATATTATGAGGGCGATATTAAAGAAGAATTGGTTCAAGTGTTGAATGAGTCACAGGATGATATTGTTATTAACGGAACATTTTTAAACTTATATTTAGAAGGGCAAGGAAATTCAGTTATAGAAGACATTAATAATAAGAAAGTTAGATTCACAAGGAATAGCGAAGGATATGAAGTGACAGAAGATACATCAGGTAAAAAGGAATATGAGTTTCAAACTGTTAAAAAAATAGCTAAAGTGAGAAAGATTAGGAAGCTTTCTTTTTATTTTATAATTGCTATTGGTATAGGAGTATTTTATTATTGGTTAAGCAAGAGGAAAATAGTGTATAGAATAGATAAAGTATAGAGTGAATTAAGTTTCTGTATATTCAATATAATAGTGATCGATAAGTAAAGATATACTTAAGTCTAAACCAAATTAACATGAAATGGTTTAGACTTTTTTTATTCTCTTCACTGTATCTCTAATTTTTTCTAATGTTAAATAGCACCAGAGTATAGTCTGTGATTTAGGAGATAAAGTTGTAAAGTACTACAAGTTTTTTTAAAATATATGTAAGAATTATATTCCATTAGTTAGATAATGGTAGTATAATCTCGAGTTTGACACTTTAAAGACATAAAAATCGTGAGAACCGTGTATTTTAAATGGTGTTCACGATTTTTTATATGTGCAAAAACTGCGTACCTTTTTTTATTTTTTTGTGTGCTTTAAAATTTTTCTCATTTTTTTATGATCAACAATCTCAAAATCAGTTCTAAATCCAAAGTATTCATGGAGATCATCAGTTAAATCATCTCTTTTGTAAGTTGGAATATATCCATTACGATGTGATTCTAAAAAGTTGAATCCTTGTAAGGTAGTAATTATTTCAGAGCAAGTATATTTGTTTTTTAGTTTTTCGTTTAAAATTCTATAAATCATAAGTGCAATGAAACATGTAATAAAGTGAGCTAAAATCCTGTTATCGTTTTTGAGGTATACTGGTCTTGCTTTAAATTCTGATTTCATGATTCTGAATGACTCTTCTATTTGCCATCTATTTTTGTTTACTCTGATGATTTCAGCAATATCATCTTCCAAGTTAGTGCAAACTCCGTAAAAACCATCGTAGATAGCTTCATCTTCAATTAATTGAGCGTTTATTTCATGGACGTTTTTAGTTGCTCTTTCCCCGTCTTTTGTTTCGCTGGTTGTTCTAATAAGGCGTTTGAAATCATTCTGTCTGGCTTTACCAATATTCTTAGGATTCGATTCAATTAACTTTACAGCTCTTTCTATTTGCTTATAGCGAATATGCCTTTGATAATCTCTAAACTTAAAACTATGAGTTACGATAAACCGTTGTTGTAACTTATTTTCATCAATCCATCTTTCTTTATAAAAGACTTTAGCTTTTAAGTCTTTAATGGTTTCAATATCCTTAACGGTTCTATGTTCTTTAGACTCCAGTTCTTCTAATATGGCGCTGACTTGCTCAATGTTATATTCTTTCTGATCGCCTTGTAAATACCATCCATTTGGATCAAGGGCCCATTCTTTTAAGTGTGACTTCAATTTTTTTATAGATTGAGTCGTAATAAATGCTCTTCCATCTTTATCATTATATTTGCGGTTAGTTATAGAAGATAAGCCAGCATCGGTGCACACAACAAACTTTGAAAGCTTAAAATCTCGGTGTAGTTTTTCTTCAAGAGGTTTTAAGGTAACTTGTTCATTGGTATTTCCGGGAGTAATATCAAAGGCTAATGGAAGGCCGTTTCCATCCATGAATAAGCCCATTTGAACAATAGGATTAGGTCTGTGCTCTTTAGAACGTCCATACTGTTTAAGGCCGTCACTCTGAGCGATTTCAAAGAAGAAGTTAGTGCAGTCATAATAAAGAACTCCCTTGTTACGTTTTGAAACTTTACTACTATTTTTATAGAGTTGGGATTGAATATAGTCATTTTCTTTAGCGATTATATCGAGGGCTCTATAAATGTGATGAAGTTCAAAGTTAGGTTGTTCAATGAAATTCATAGAAGATTCAAAAGTAGCCAATTTAGAGTTTGGGTAAATAATTCTACTGAATATCAATCTTGATAGGATAGAATTTAAATCATAAGTAAAATTATATTTTTCAGCGATTGTGTTGCAAATCTTATCAAGTCCTAACTCATAGTATATTTGCTGTAAAAAAAGATAGCCACCATTAAATGAGACCTGTTTGCCTTTGGGAATTTGTTTTGAGTTAGAATATTTAACAATTGTTTCTTGCTTGCCAAGTTTTTCTTTTTCATTGAGTTCCTTAATGTAGGATTTAGCCCATTCATAAGGATCTTGTCCATTTAGTTTTTCACGTAATGATGCTTCGGTACCAAGTTTTTCTACAATTACAGACGTGTTGGATTGAGTTTTGGGGTTATAAACCGATTTGATTACATATAAGGATGCTGCATTTTTAGATTTCGATACTTTAAGTCTCATTGAAAACCACCTCTTATTTATATTATAACACAGTACGAGAAGGTGCGATATACTAAAGTGTGAAATTTGACAAAAAAATAAAGCTATTTCAAGCTTTTCAAAGATTTTTGAGAGATAAAAGTGTCAAACTCACGTCTAATTTTTTCTAATGTTAAATAGCACCAGAGTATAGTCTGTGATTTAGGAGATAAAGTTGTAAAGTACTACAAGTTTTTTTAAAATATATGTAAGAATTATATTCCATTAGTTAGATAATGGTAGTATAATAAGATATAAACAATTTTATTTATTTAAGCTGATTCTAGATTGAATTGGTGGAGTTTTTAGCAGAGTTATTGATAGATTTCAATAACTGGAGTTTTTATTGTTGATCCCAAGAATTTTAGTATATGATTCTGAGGGATTATTTTTTGTTTTTGAACAGTATTTGTTCGAAATTTTATTAAGACGACTATTCGTCAGAGGAGGATTTTTATGAAAATCGAAGGGTTATTTGGATTTAGTAATGTTGATAACGTTAGTTTTAACTTTTCAGCGAAAGAAAAAAAATCAGTTGAAGAGTGTATAAAGAAGATTAAAAATTACTTTGATATTTATTATCTTAGTATCGTATCTTTTAAAGGAACTATAGAGATTCATTTCTATGATAATGAAGATACTAAAGTAGGCCTATATTTAGACTTTGATAATAGAAATTCAACTTTTTTTTATGAAGGTGTATCAGGTTTCCAAAAGTATTTTTGTCAACAGGAAAACCAAGGAGAGACCTCAAAAAAATATGATGTAGCTTTCAATGTAGTAGCGAATTGGAAGAAAATAAAAGTAGAGTTGGATTCTTTCATAAATAGAAGTAAATCTATCGAAAGAGTTTGCAAAGAATTTGAGGTTTAGTTTATAAAGACGATTATTCGTCAGAGGAGGAATTATGATGAGTAGAAAGTATGATTTGAACAAAATCAGAGATAATTTTGAGGTTCGCATTCTTTATAGTGAGTCAAAAGAGATAAATGAAATGGTAGGAACGCATAAATCTGATGGAATTAAGGTGCTTGAAGAGGCTTTGAAAAAGTGTTCACAAGAGTTATACGGAGAAGCAGGTTATTATAAAACTGGCTTTGAACTATATTATTTCGGTGGTCAGATTGCCTCGGATAGATTGTATCTAGGTGATTATGATTATTCAAATAGTGGAATTCTTAGTTACCTTAGAATGAAGCATTTTGAAGTAAAAGTTCTTAAGGAAATTTTCGAATTTTTATTTTTCATATCAGAAGATATCAGCGATGATACTATAGAGTTATTAACTCAGAATGAGGATCTTGAGAAAATCAAATTTTAATAAGACGATTATTCGTCAGTGGGAGGAATTTTAATGAGTAATAAGTATAATTTAAAAAAGATAAAAGAGAGCTTTAAAGTATATATTGGTTTTACTGAAAGTAATGATGTATGTTCGGTTGAAGGATTTCATACATCGGAAGCAGTAGAATCTTTAGAGGAATTTTTAAAACTATGTTCTGATAGACAGTTTACGAAATTAGGTTACCATAAGACAGATTTCGAACTCTATTTATTAGGTTCAAAATTCTATAGTGGACGTTTGGATATAGGAGATAGTGATTATTCACATAGTGGATTATATCAGCATATAAAGAGAATGGTTCCTTTATATGATAAATCAGATGATGAAAAGAAAAAGATCCAGGAGATGTTTGATTTTTTATTTTCCTATACAGATGAACTAAGTAATACAGTTATTGAAAGCTTTTTTGATGAAGAGGAGTTAAAATTATTAAGAGTTTGCTAAGACGATTATTCGTCAGTGGAGGATTACAATGAGTATTTTCACGAAGTTCGATATAAAGAACATGGAATTTATAGTGAGTGATGAAGCCGAGGAGCAATTAGTTAATTTATTTGCAAAGTATAATTTAGCTCAAGTTAAGATGGATTCAGAATATATGTGGAGGGTTTATTTTTGGTTGTTATATTTTTTTGGCAAAGAGAGTATTATTGTCGGAAAATATAAAGAATATTTTTTAAGACGATTTATTCGTCATTAGGAGGGTTTTTATGTTAAAAAAGCATTTGTTAAGAGATAATCTAAAGGTGGAAATTATTCTAAGAAAAAGTGATAAACTTAATTTTGAAGTACTATTCTATTATAATAGTGAAATCTATAAGAAAGAACTTCTAGAGGTAGACAGGTTCTATAAAGTTATTGAAAAAAACTTGTTTTCTGATAAGTCTTTAGAGGAGATGTTATATGACTATTATCGTCAAGCTCTAAATGATTACACTCAAAAGCAAGATGTAAGTGAGAAATCTTTGGAATCTAATAATATTCTAGAGTACAAAATTGAGTTGTTAGGCTATTTAACTCATAAGACTGAAAAACTATCGTCAAATTCTCTATTATGGTTTACATCAGATTTAGTAGAACTTGAGAAGTTAGGTTTGTACACTGGTTATAAGTATTTTGTATATAAGCAAGAGATTAATGCCCCAAGTAAATATTCAATTGATTTAGAGGAGCAAATGAAGTACTTTTTATCTAGTGAAAATAAACTAGGAAATGCATCTTTAGGTATATCTAAAATGCACCGCGGAAGACCTGCGGAAATAGATATCCTATATAAGGATAATAAAGGTGATGTAAAATTGTCTATGGACTATACGTGTTTAGACCTTTATTTATCTTCACCTAAAGAAGTTTTAGATGAAGTTTCAGAAATTCAAAAAGAATGGATGAATCAATCAAAGCTTTATATAGACGAGGTTAATAATTACTAAATAAGTTATAAGAAACCCCTTTTCAGCAATTTGCTAAGGGGTTTCTTATTGCTAAAGTATTTAATAAATAGTATAATAAGGTATAACATTTTTTATTTTTTAAACTAATTCTAGATTGAATTAGCGGAATTATTAATCAGTTTATTGATAGATTTCAGTAAACAAGTTTTTTTATTTAAGATCCCATGAATTTTTATTATACATTCAGAGGGGTTGTTTTTGTTTTTTGGACGTATGTCTAAGACTTTATTAAGACGATAATTCGTCAGTAGGAGGAATTTTATGAATTTACAGGAATTAAGAAAATTAAATTTAGAGTGTTCTCAAGAACTTACTTTGTCCATGGTTGAGAAAATTAACAATGAACAAAGTAGAATTTCTAATCGAAACTGTGATATACCACAGTTAGGTGATGTTGTTTTTTGGGGTGACCGAAAATATTATATTACCAAAATTTTTACAGACAGTGGAATTTGTCATATTGAAAATTATGATGATATACCATTTATATCAGTTGTAAATGGTAATACTTCTGTTAGCACAGGAGGAATTCCTGGTACTTTTTATGAGATCATTCTTGATAGATTAATCAAGAGTGGTAAAGAGTTTAAAATGTTCAAGAGTTACTTTAACTGCTTTACAAAAAGTAGTGATAAGAAGTTAGAAGGAAAGCCTGAAGACTATCTTGTTTTCTACAAATTAGAAGTTAGCTCTTGGAATATTAAATAATTCAATTTTTTGAGACAGTTATCTGTCGTAGTAAAGTGTTTTTGAAGAGGAGTTTTTACTCCTCTTCAATTTTTTTATTAAGACGATTATTCGTCAGGGGAGGAATTTTATGAATAATTTAGTTGAGAAAGCTAGAATGAAGGGTTTTAATTCTTTAAATGATTTCGAAGTGGTATCTTTAATAACTTCTATAAATCAAGTTGATGTTCTAAGTAAGTTTAAAAGTTTTGATGACTTATTTAATAATATAGACAAGTTGAAAATAACGGAACTTCAAAGGCAGAAGCTAAGAGCACTGTTTGAAATAGGATTTAGAATGAAAAGTAAAATGGCTTTTAAAAAAGTTATTAAATGTTCTAAAGATGTAGAATCTATTTCGCTTGATATGAGAAAACTTGAATATGAAGAATACAGAGTGTTGCTTTTAGATGTTCAAAAAGAAGTTATTAGACAAACTAATATATCTGCTGACAATATATCAAGAACTTTTCCTAGAATAGTATTTAAAGAAGCAATTATAGAAAATGCTGATAGCATGATAATTGTACAGTATTCGAAGAAATCTGATATAAGTCCTTCTCAGAAGGACCTAGACCTCACTAAAAGATTAATCGAAACTGGTGAGTTGGTGGGCATTGATGTAATAGAACATATAATCATCGGAAGAGATGGTTATTATAGTTTAGCTGATGAGGGTTATATGTAGAAGATTTACCTAGTTAATAAGAAGACAATTAAATGTGTTTTTTAAGACGGTGTATCCGTCAGTGGAGGAATTATAATGGAAAATATAATGATTAATAAAATCTATTCAGTCTCGGTTGGAAAAACTATCTATCCAGAGGCTGAGGTTTTATCCTTTTATAAGGACAAGGTTCGTATAAAGGTTATAAAGGGCTGTAAAAATACAAAAGTTGGTTCAGAATTATATGTTCATAAAAGTCAAATTCTACCTCGTATTGAGGTGAATGAATCAAAGCAGTTATCCTTGTTTGAATTATTGTAAGAATTATTAAGACGATGTATTCGTCAGAGGAGGAATTATAATGGAAAAAGGTAATTATGCTAAAAGTACTCATATTTGTAGTCAGTGTGAAAATGAAACAGATTACCCGGTGATTGTAGACTGTGAACCAAAACCTGAAATATGGTGCCTACAATGTGGAATATCTGAAGGAATCACTTTTACGCTCCCAGAATCATTGGAAGGAAGTAGTGATTTAGATATAGCTCGTGACTTTTGGGGAGTATCTATTGAAAATGCATATGACAGAATTGAAGATGATGAAGATTTTAGACATCAAATGGGTGACAAAGGTATATATTAAGTTGGAAGGGTTTATAACTATAAAGGTTTTTTTAAGACGTAGATACGTCAGAGAGGAGTTAATATGATAAATACTTATGAAAGTTTAAAAGAGAGTGTTAAGAAGGTAGTTACATTATTTATGTTTGATTCTTTTGGTTTTCCAATATCAATGCAGGGCCAACTTGTGTCTGTTGACTATAACAGGAATGAACAATTTAACTTAGAAAAAATCATTGTAAAAATTGATCCTATAATTGATGATATAAAAGTTATAGAAATCAGAGAAAGACAAAAGTTCATTATCTGGGAAGGGTGTGTTCATCCGGACACTGACCAATATAAAATATCTGTAGGTTCGGATATGAGGCAAAGTTATTTCTGTTTTGATAAAAGATATATGATTGATGGATTAGATTCAGTCGAAAAGGAACCAATCATTAAAAGATTCTGATTACTAAACTTAATGCTTAAGGAACTTTAATTTATTAAGACGTATATACGTCATTGGAGGGTTTTTATGAATAGAGAGATTATAGAAAATACAGAGAGTATGTTTATTAATAGTTCAAAAAATGTAGTTGATAAAGCGGAAAAAACGAAGACATATTGTAACAACTATTTTAATTATGATAGGTATGTTGCAAATTCAATTCTAAATGACTTATCAAGTTGGTTATGTGAATCTAACAGTGTTAGTATTTCATATGACTTAATTAGAAGAGACTATGTTCAGTGGGAAAATAAGACCAATGCTGAAATAAGGTCGATGTTAGAAGAGGATAAGAAAGGTGGCCTATCTTCCTTTGTGCTTGAACTAGATGACTTTGGTGTTGATTGTACTTTCATCCATGAGAATGATGAAGAAAAATTTGAAGATGGAAGTTATTCTGGCAAAGATGGTTTATGTATATATATTGCAGACAATTTATTCTATTCTAATTACGATGATTTTTATCGTGGAGAATCCGGATATTATAATTCTGATGATGAGTTTGACAATTTAGTAAATATTAAGCCATACTTTGATAAAATAGAAAATCTTCACCAATTATCAAAAAATGAGCTGTTGGAAATTATAAAAAAAACTACTGATGCAGAAGATGATTTTCACAATATGAAGATTGATTATATATACACTCTTATTTACTCTTTAGAAAAAGAAGAGTATAAGGGATATATTAAGGATGAATTAACATTTATCAATCCAACTACTAGAGAGAGATTAGTAGCTTATAGTTCTGAAAGTTCAGCTGATGAAGTTTACTCTACCTGCCAACTACTTCAAAAGGAAAATTTCTTGGATGAAATTATTGTTCTTATTTCAGATAAAGAAAGAATAATAAAATCAATCAGAAGGGATTGGAATTAGAATTAGAAGCATACATTCTATATTATACTGATATTAAGAGACTGTTTTATTATAGTCTCTTTTTTTTAGTCACATCAATGTTGTATACTGTATTATATATGACTAAATTACAAAGGCCATCGTTTATTTGAAATGGTAGCAGGACTAATAATAGTATTTTCTATATAAATATTATAAACTATTTCAACTAAATATATATGATATAATCAAAGTATCATATTTGGAAGAGGTAGATAATTGATGTTAATAATTTTTATGATAGGATTACTAATTGGTACATTTGTTAATACATGCATAGAAAGAATCCCGTATGAACATGGAGATAGTTATATTTATTCAGTATGTCCAGTATGTTATGAAAAAATCAAGTTTCCTGAAAATATTCCTTTCATAGGACCATTTTTTAATACTTGGAAGTGTAATAGTTGTGGAACGAGATTGTCTGTTAGGAAACTAATTATAGAGCTTATAAACGGTGTTTTGTTTTTGCTTGTTTACTATACATATGGTAATTCATTATCTTCATTATATTTTATGATAATGTGTTCTATACTATTAATAATTTTTGTAATAGATTATGATCACATGATAATTCCTTACAGGCTGAATTTTATTCTTGGATTTATGGGAGTAATAAATCTAATCATAGGTATAAATTCTGTAGGAGTAAAAAATGCATTTTTAGGTGCAGGGCTAGGTTTTGGTTTGTTCTTATTAATAGCAATCGTTACAAAAGGAGCTATGGGTGGTGGTGATATATTATTAATGGGTGTACTTGGATTAAACTTTGGCTATAATATTATATGGTTAATCATTATGTTATCATTTTTAATTGGTGGCTTTTTTTCATTACTAATATTACTTACTGGGATAAAAAGTAGAAAGGAATCTATTCCATTCGGGCCTTTTATAACTATTAGTACAATCCTTGTCATATTACATGGTAACAACATTTTAAGTATGTATTGGAGTATAATGTCGTAAGTTACTGTTGAATGGATAGAAGGTAAAGTTGGTATCATAAGGACAATAATTTAAGATTTATAGTAAGAAGAAGAACAGAAGTTACTAGCTGGTCTTTTTTCGCATCCTTTTAATTTCTATGAATACCATTTACTAGTAAAGGATAATTCCTTATGATATTATTAATTTAAGTGTAAAGGAGGCGATAACATGATATGTTCTAATATTGAGTACGGTGTTTATATTGATTCTAGAGAGAAGGACAATGATAGACAGTTTATAGAAGTACTTTTTGAGGAATTTCATCAAGAAGGATTTATGATACAAGATATTATTGTTAATAAAGATGCTTTAGTAGATAGTGTGAAAGTAGATGAATATGTGGTAAGGCCAAAATTAAAAAATAAAAAAAATAATGAAGTTATAGTAGTATTATCGGATTGTATAGTATATCAAATCGGAAGTAAAATTGAAAATGGTAAATTAAGAGAAGTAAATAATGATACCGAAAGAAGTAAAAATATTATTCATAGGATTATAAATAAATTAGATAACAAAGTAACTAAAGTTAGTTTTACGAGTGAGTCTTTTGTAGAAAACAAATTCTTAATAGATCCTAAAGGGTGCAATAGCTTTTTGAGTGGATTGGCTTCTTTAAAGAGGGAGAATAAAGTACAGTTTAATGAGCAAATGGGCGATGATATAATCAATATATGTCACAATTCTTTTATGTATGATAAAATTATGAAATTCTATTCCAAAATGAATAGTCAAATATTTGAATTCAAAGGTACCAGGATCAATAATGATTTTAATATAGAAATTTTAAATGATGAGAATTATTATGAAGAGGAAATAAACTCTTATTTTGATAAGTTCATAGAGCTTAATAATAAGATAAATAAGGAGATAAGATATGAGTGATTACGATAAATTCATACTCTTTAATAATAAGGAAAGTAAGAAAGAATCAGTTTTTAATGATCTTTCTGATGATAAATCTAAAGAAAAATTAGAAGTAAAAGATATTGTTTCAGTTCATGATATTTTTGATAAATCGCATTTTAAGATAGTTAATACAATTGATAGTGCAGAGAAAAATAATGAAGATTTAGTTAGTATATTATTGGATGAAATCAAGCACAATAATGATTTTGAACATGAGCTACATAGAAAACAACAAAGTATAAATAATACTAAGGAATTAAAGTTAAAAAGGTCTTTATTACACCACGAAAAGAGTTTAAAACTCAGACCTGAATCCAAAATATTGAAAGTTTATAATAGTGAAACAATTGAACAACGTAAAGAGGATTTCAATACTCTATTTATGGAAGGTGCTATATTAAATAATTATAAGAATACTCATCAGAATAATAGTAATGTTGAAGGTATCGTTTTATATGAAGAGAAGGATAACTATATTGATACAGTATATATAGAAGCAGAAAGAATGAGTAAGGAAATTTATAGGAAGATACAAAGGGAAGAATTTGAAGTTGGATATTTTTCAAAAACTGGACAGTATTTTAAGGAGAAACTAGAGGCGAACAGGTTAATATCAATGACTGCACTGAATAAATGCTTAATGGATAATTTTGAGAAAAGCGATATAGTGTATGGGATTTTTTCTATTATTTCTGAATTTGAGTATGAAGAAATGTATCCTGAAGCTGTATCAATGCTTCTAAATGGCGGTGTGTATGATGATGATAATGTAAAGGAAGCCGTTGTAAGAATTTTTGAACATTGGTGTAATGAAGATTCTCTTAGGTTAATACAAAAAGTTAAATTTTCGGATCCTTGGCTAGAAGATTACAAAAATGAAGTAATTGAAGATATAAAGGAGAGTATTTAATATGATTGCTCTTATCAGAAAAGTAGATAGTGGAAAGTGGAATAAACATATGGATAAATATGTTAGTGATAAAGAAATTGCTCCATATCCAATTACAAATGATATGAAAACATGTAAAGACAATACGTTGTCAGTTTGGGAAGTTGATATGTCAAATAGAGATGAATTCGAAAAAGTTATATTAGCTATCGCATCTATTAGAGAAAGAATACAAAATTTAGACTTAGCAATTATTAGAAGAGATGATATAAGGGATAAGGGATATATTATTGATGATTTCCCTGGAGAATCTCGAATTGATAAATATAATGATTTTCATAGAAATTTGAAGGACCTAAGAATGGACCAAGTTATAAGTTTATCTGAAGATATAATCTTGTCATTGAAGAATAAAGTTGCAAATAATGTTGATATAATAAAGCTTATAAATGATGATGGAAAGATTAAAGAACCTAAAGTTATAAGGATAAGAGAAAAGCAACTCCTCGAAATGTTTATTAAGAGAATTGAGGACCATGAATTCTCAGAAGATGTTTTAGGAGAAAAGTTTAGGAAACAGATTAATATGCATATTGAAAAATTAAATAAAAGAAATGTGAATTGATAAAAGGGTGATAATGTCATCCTTTTTTTATTATAACAAATATACTAAATATATATATTGTGTTATAATTACATTAAGTATTATGTATTAAAGGAGGGGATTTTATAGTTTGGTGGATAAGAGTCTATGAATATAAATACGAAAGAGATAAAGATTTAAAGGGGATCATGTTAGATGAGTTCTATTTAAAAGATGTATCCTCTAGAGATGAAGCTAAGAAACATATTAAAGAAAAGTATGATGAAGAGTTTTATAATGGAATTAAGTTCGCAAAACCAAGGAAGAAAGACGGTGTATACAGTATACTTATGAAGAGCGATAACTCTTTTTATCACAGATTTTATGATAAAATTGATACATATTGCTTCATGTGTCATAGTAAAATTGAGGGTAAAGAAGCAGACTACTATAAAAAAACGATTGAAAGTGAAGATTACTATTTTTGCTCAAGGGAATGTAGGGATAAGTATAAGGCAACTGTTTCTAAATATAATGAAGGAGAATATCAAGTAAAGTGTATTCCAGATAACATGTATGGTTATATTTACTTGATGTACAATAAGTGTACTAATATTTACTATATTGGCCAGACACAATTCCTGCCTTTTTTTAGATGGCAAGAGCATATTAAGACCGGAGGGAAGGGTCATATATCAGATATGGTCTTTAGTATTTTGGCAGAGGTTGGTAAAGATTTACGATTAAGTAATGATGAGAACCAGGATCTACTTAATGATATTGAGTCTTGGTGGATAAATAAATTTATAGAAGAAGGGCAAGAAGTTTATAACTTAACTATACCTAAGATAAAAAACTCAGACCTAATAAAGAGGTTTAGGAAGATGATTAAGATGGAAGAGGGGTTAATAAATGAAAATATTTGATAGTATTTTTAAGAAGGATGAGAGTGATACTCATAACGAGAAGGTTGATAATATCGTTGAAATTTTATTTAGTAAGAGATTAAACTTAAAACAGAGGCATGGTTTGTTGATAGGAACTTCAGGTTCGGGAAAAAGCTTAGCTTGTCAAATGGAAATAGAAAATATTATAAAGAGAACTAATGATAAAGTGATAATACTGAATGATGATACTGATTATAAGCAGTTCAGTGAAAACTATGAAGATGTGGAATATGTAGAATATTACGATAAAAATTTCAGCTTTGAAAACCATTTATCAACTGAATCTAGAGTAACGATTATAGAAGCTTCCAATAGAGATATAGACATAAATAAAGCAATGGACTATATGATTAAAAAGATGAAGTTTAATAAAGCAAATAATGAAAGTACCTGGCTATATTTAGATGTAATTGACATCATATATGATAAGGAAATTTTCTTTAATTTAATATACCAATGCAATGAGAATGACGGATATTTGACTATAGTCGATTTTGATGTAGAGGAATGTATCGCTAAACTATCATCAAGAAATATTAACCAGTTCTTTGAATACATTAGAATTTTTGTTTTACTCAGACGTAATGATGTTTTGAATAAGTTAGCAGAACGACTTTCTATAGATTCTAGTCATTTAGACTTTGATTCTGTTGAAAATAGCTATGTAATAATAGGGAATGAGCACTCGCTTATAAATCATGTTATATAGATGTTTGAAATTATATTTTTATGAGTACAATAATAATAACTTTGTGGTTAGGAAATGATGAAGGTAGTTAGATATCATATATTAGCTAAAATAGAGTTTTTATATATTATTGATGAAAAAGGTGAGTGATTTTGAAAAAATCAAACGATAGCAATTTTAATGATAATATAATTGGAAATAAGAAGAGATATATTGTTGATATTCACAATCATCAGGGGGAGTCAGTATATATTAGTGGTGATGAGTTTCATAAGTTAAAGATTAATAATGTTATAGTAACTTCGGTAGAGCTTGCAAATTGGCACATTAATAATAATATAGAGTTAGGTAAAAATTTTAGTTTTTATAACATTAATGATATCTATTCCTGGACTAATTTGCTGATAGAAGAAATCAAAAATTCATTAAAGAAAAATAGAAAACTAGATAAAGTGAGTATAATATATCTTGAGAGTGAGGAAATAGTGAAAAGATTGCCAACGGACCCAGTACTTAAAGAGTTATATGAGATTATTATTTCAAATTGTAGTATAGTTGAAAAAGTAAAAGAGTTATAAGCTATATCTATACTGTACAATAAAAAAGGCATTAAAAAAGCACTCGTTTTAGAATTAACGAAGTGCTTTTTTAGTGATTAATTTCATTTTTGTGCATCAATTATATTATAAGAGAATATGGGCTACTATTTTAAAGATTCCCCTAATAATACAAATTGAATATGAAGAAAACAAAAAAGTCCTTGGCTTCCCGGCGTAGATCCTTTACTGAAATCTCCATGTGAAATTCATGTTTATTATATCACTTTTTATGTTTATAACAAAAACTTAAAAACTCACCGAGACATTCCGTCCTGTGAGCGATGATAGGTAAAGGAAAACCTCACTATCAGTTAAATTATAACACTCGTTTTTGGGTATGTCAATTATAGTTCCAAAAATTTTCAGTTTATTAAAAAGCATCCAAACCAACTTAAAGAAATTAGTTCTATGACAATTTTGTTTCTAGGCAAAAAAAATAAAAGTTCCTCGCCTGCCAGCATCGAACTTTTATTAATAGTAATTATATTAATACTTCTACTAAATCAGTATTAATACATATAAAGTCGTGAGTTTCGCGACTTTTTTGTTTTTTGCATAATTTAATGCATCTCTTAATCAATAGAATACCATAAAATATCTACAATGTATACTAACCATTCTTAGTAATAAACATAATTCAGACTCTAATAATATTTTTTGAGGGAGGTGAAATTATGAAAGAAGAACATATTTTTGTTCTATGTCTTTTAACAATAATGCGAACATTTCAATTTCTTGAAAAGCATCCAGAACAGCTTAAAGAAATTAGTTCTATGACAATTTTGTTTCTAGACAAAAAAAATAAAAGTTCCGAGCCGGTAAGCATTGAACTTTTATTAATTATTCTTATATTAATACTTCTACTAAGTCAGCATTAATCTATAGATAATATAACATAAAGAATGTAGCTAATCAATACTAACTCAGGATTATTATGCACTATTCATACTTTGGTGAAGTAAAATAGGAACACTATGTAATGATGTTACTGGAGAGGAAGGGGAAACGTTTGTTTATATTAGACATCAAATACTATTAATAAAAAGCCATGGACAGCACGTAAAAACACTTTAGACTTTCACCAAGTATTTAAGCAATCACTCATGAGCTCATGGAGTAGAAGAGTACAATTTGAAAAAGTAATCAATAACTTCTTAGAAAGATTAAATGTTCGCTAAAATTATTACTTAGTACAGACTTGTGGCCCTGCAGACATAAAAGAATCACCAAAAAACTATGCGACACTGCCTATAGTAAATTTCTCCTTACCTACTTTGACATACTGGTGCGAATATTTCAGCAAATGCCACCTATAATTTTCATTCAAAAAAAAATCTTTTCTCTTTCTTTTTTCCCTTTTTAATTTTCTTTTTATTCTTTTTATTTTTTTGCCGGGGGAGGTGAGGGGCGAAACTACGGTGATTCACATGATCTATGGAAACTGTTTTTCATCTATAGGCAGTGTCGCATAGTTTTTTAATGTGGTTTGTAAAACCCCTCACACTTATGCATATATCCTATATAACTTTGCATCCGTGAAGAGGGGCCATTTCTAGCTCTCTATATATTTAATTTTGTATTCTAATGGTAAGTTAATTTTGCTCTTAATTTCTTTTTCCATATTTACAAACTCTGAAGAGGATATTCCCTCCAGGAACACTATACCTTCATATGTATATATTGTCGCTTTTGGAGAACCAGGACCTTTTAGATTCTTAATATCTAATCTACATTCAGATATCTTAATTAATTCAATAGTATCCTTTTTTAGTACTTTTAGTTCATAACCTAGAATACTAATTATCTTATCAAAGACTTCAAGCGGAAGCTTATTTTCTCTCAAACTCCTCTGAACACTTTGATATGATCTTCCTATGAATTCTTCATTGTCCTGGACTAAATCTTTGATGGTTCTGTACTTTTCATTATCAAATGCTATTATTCTCAATAATTCATCTCTCATATTCAAAATTCTGGCACCTCCTTTTATTGATTTTATATTAGCATATTATCCTTTTATTTACAATTGAAATTGTATATTATAGCCGTAAAAAAGTAAACAATCAGCACAGTTTAGTATACAAATTCGTATATTATAAGTGCTTTTTGTATACAAAATTGTATATTCTGAATATACAGGTTTTTATGCCATTTTTTATGTCTTTTTATTGCTTTTACATTTTATTTATTCTAATTGGTCTATTAACTAATGTGATATAATTCTATCGAAAGGAGATGTTACTTTGAGTGACTGTAGAAGAAGAAAAATGGAAGAAATAATTTTTTATGCACATAAAGACCCTAGCAAACAAACCTTATTAAATCTAATTGATAATTCAAAATTAGGAAGTACATATCGTCTAAGTAAGTATATTAATGAACCTATGTTACGTTCAACTAAAAAAAATGGATTTGATTTTCGTATTGCCTACGAATTTACTGATCAGTATTCTAATAAGTACTACCTGAAGAAAGAAGAAGCGATTTTCTTTTCATATTTCAATACTGTAGTTAATGCAAAACCAAATGTTTTTTCAGATGGTTTCATCGGAATTGGTGAAGACTTGAGAAAAATGAAATCAGTCATTGTTTCTCCAGACATTTATTTAAGTTATGATGAAGTAATTGAAATTTTTGGGAACTTGGATAAAATGAAAAAATTGTATCACTAGCTTATTATAAAAAGCTCATCTAACTTACTTTTACCACACGGTATAAGAGAGGAGATGTGCTTTTTATTATATTATCCTATAAAACCTTTATATAAGTTTTTCCGTGTATCAGTTAGCTTATATATTGATGGATTCATTATTTCTATTGTATACCTTGCTATTAACTCTAAGATAATGTTCACATTATTAATATGACTATAGTTTCCTTCATAGTCATATGTTATAGCAAAATTGCTTTTTCCTCCATGTGCTACTCTATTTCGTCCTGTTTCATAGATAATAGCTCCAAGACTTTTATTCTTCAAATATTTATGATTGGACCATTCTTTAATAATTTTTTTCGACTCCTTCTTTAAAGCTATTAAAAAATTGCTATGTTCATTCTTTATTTTATAATCACCAGGGTTTACTTTTCTTGCCCTATATGGCCTAACCATATATAATGTTGAAAATTGATGATTCATGGCTTTATTGTAGTAGTATTCTATTGCATCTCTAGGATTATATTTCGGGGGTCTAATTTTGGGTTGATAATGAACAGCTGCTGCATACTCAAATACCCTATATAGAAAAACACACCTTGGTAATGGTTCAAATTGTTTTAAAGAATCATGGTATGAATCTAACATCTGTGGATGTGATAACTCCTCAATTTCAATCAAAGGAAAGTACTTTCTATTTTTGAAAACTGGTCTACATAGATAACTAGTTGAATGTAACTCTTTATTAACATATTCCTTATGTCTCAATGTCAACATATCAGTCAAATCAAAATTCTCATATAACACATCCAATTTATTATTAAAATAAGGATTATCAGTGCTTATGTATAATGGTTTACCAAAGTAATATGCAATTATATTAAGAAGGGCTCGTTTTTCATTCACCTTTGTGTCTTCAGGAGATAGTAAACCAAAAGTATGTGGAGCTACTCTATCTATAACTATACTCTTATATAAATATATATCACTATCATATCTAGACTCAAAATCGGAGCCGATAATTTCTGGATTGCTCAAAGTGAAAAAAGTTGGATATTTATTAAGCATATACAAGTTTTTCTTGGTATCCTCAATTACTCCTTCGAAAAATTGCAAAATAGTACTTCTAGCATCGTTCTGTTCAAACCTTGGCTTGAGTGAATCGTTAATTTTTACTGAACCACTTTTTATTGAAATACAAGCTCTTCTAGATACTTTCAATTTGCTATTATAGATTTTTTTTAAGCACAATATATACTCATTATCAGTAATACTATCATTACTTCTGTGTTTGTTTAAATCTACAATAATTTGCCTATAACTCCTTATTGAATAATCTCCGAGATAAACTGAAAGTGTATAATTATTTTCGTCTAAACACTCAAATGGATTATTCTCAATTGTATTCTCAACTACAATTATTCTTTCTTCTATTCTCTTCAGCATTAACATCTCCTATTTATACATATTTCCTTAATTATACAATAAAAAACTAATGCTCAATAACTTTTCGAGCATTAGTCACAATTAATCTTACTTTATTACTTGTCATACTTCACTTTAACTATAGGTTTATTCAATTTTGATAGATTTTGAAGGATATCAATAGCTTTTCGCACCATAGAATCCCCTTGATCTACTAAATATTTGTGATTCTCAATCGCTTCTAGTTCAATTATTCTGAATACTTTTTTGAAAATATTTACATCATAACTACCATCTAGTTTAACTGCTATCTTATTGCCAGTACTTAAAAGAATATAATTAATGTAATTAACAACTTCAACAAGTTCTTCCTTTTCCTCTTCAGTGCATTCCAAATAAAATCTCTGGCATTCACCATCCTTAACTAGATTAATTCTTTTTTTTGAATCGATGGCACTTTTGACTAAACTAAAAAGGGCCCCATAATTGTCGTGTAAAACTAAACCATGGCCTAGTGATTTAACAACTATATTTCCTGAGATCTCAAGAACCTCTTCATTGGTTACTAATTTTGCTGAATTAAAAATTGGATCCGCATCTAAGTTACTAACTTCAATATAATTTTCGACAAATCTTAAAAAAGGTATTTCTATTAGTTTAGTATCTCTACCTAGGAAGTACTTTATAAGATTATTTTCATAAAATTTAATTTGCCTCTTCAATTTAAGTATTTCATCGTCCGAATAAGAACTCAATCTTTCAACTTTCTTGCCAGATAAGTCCTCTAAAATATTTACAAGTATTTCAGCGTATCTCTGCTTTTTAGCCTTCATATTTTCACCTCAATTTTATTTGTTTCTTATGTCACTATTATAACACAATATATATGTTTAGTTATAACATTTTTATTATTGACTATTACATTTTTATTACTTAAAATTTAATTATGAATGGAGGACAACAATGAAATTAATCATCTGCGAAAAAAGTAATGTAGCGAAAAAAATAGCAAAAGCTCTAAAATGTACAAAGTCAAATAACTACTATGAAAATAATGACTACTTAATAGTAAATGCGAGAGGTCACTTATTGGAGCTATATGACTGTAAGGATTATGATGATAAATTTAATATTTGGCAACTAGACGATTTTCCATATATCCCTACAGTCTATAAGTACAAACCAATAGACGAAACAATCAAACTATTAAACACTATTAAGCAACTTGTAGAAAGAACTGATGTCACAGAAATTATCAACGCATTTGATAACGATAGAGAAGGTTCCAATATATATAGAACTTTACATGAATATTTAGAAATTAAAAAGCCTGTTTATAGAATATTGGTTAATGAATGGACTCCTTATGAGATCAATAAGGCTCTTCATAATATGCTTACTAATGAAGATTCTTTACCCCTGCAAAAGGCAGGAGAGTGTAGACAGCTTACAGATTGGACCATTGGAATAAATCTCACTTCAGCTGTAACTACAAAATATACAGTGGGTAGGGGAATTCCATTATCAATCGGTAGGGTTATTCTTCCTACTTTATATCTGATATACCAAAGGACGTATGATATTGTTAATTTCTCTCCGGAAACACACTATGAGTTAGAAAGTGAATTTAGTTTTGGAGAAAATAGTTTCAAGGGAACTCTAATAAACAATGAGGGGAATAAGAAGTTCCAGGAGAATGAACTAAACTTGATCAAAGGTAATATACTAGATAAAACAGCAGTAGTTGAAGATATAACAAAGAAAAATTCATCAACTTCTCCTAAGTCTTTGTTTAATTTAAGTGATTTGCAAGGCTATATTACTAGTAAGTATGATAATTGGACTTCTACTAAGGTTTTAAAAGTCTTGCAGGGAATATATGAAAATGGATATGTTTCTTATCCAAGAACTAAATCTAGACATCTAGAGAGTACACAAGAATTTATTAGCCAAACTAAAAATGTACTAAATGCCCTAAAAATATCAGAATGGTATAAACAATATACAGATGAGATTATTTTTACAAAATCTTATAAAGTTTTTGACTCTAGCAAGGTAGAAAGTCATGGTGCAATAATTCCAACATACATCGTTCCAAATGAACTTAATCAAGATGAAAAAATTCTTTACTCGGAAATATCAAAGAGATTTGTATCACATTTTATGCCTAATTCAGAGTATGAAAATACAGATATCACAATTAAATGTGAACAACATATTTTTATAGCCAAGTATAAAAAGAATATAAAAGAAGGCTGGGAAAAACTATATCTAAGCTCTAAAAGTAAAACAGTTCCGTATCTAAAAAAATTAGAGAAGGGGAGAGTTAGTAATTGTGATGTATTGGAAAAACAATCATCTCCACCGAAGCCTTATACTGAAAAGTCACTACTTACCGCTATGGAAGTGTGTGGCAGGAAAATAGATGGTGATATTACATCAGAGAGTAATTCAGATATCCTTAGAGACGTACTAGAAGGGTATGAGATAGGGACACAAGGAACTAGGGGGGCTATTATAGACCGCTTGATTAGAAGTGGCTATGTAGAAAGAAAGGGCAAGAGTTTTAAAATTACAAAACTAGGCATAAATACTATAAAAACTTTATCTTTTGTAAGTTTTATTAAACCTGAGTTTACAGGTCAAATAGAAAAAGCACTTAATAATATTTCAAAGAATAAACTTTCTGCAGAAGTTTTTATGAAAAAGATTCATGACTTAGTAGTCAGGGATGTGGAGAAAATAAAAAGTTCTCCTGATTTCATATTAAAAGACTATATTAAAGAAGAAAAGGAGTTGATAGAAATGAATGAAATAGGAAAATGTCCTATATGTAAAAAACCCGTAATTGATAGTAGCAAAAGTTTTGCCTGTAGTGGGTGGAAGGAGGGTTGTAATTTTAAGATTTGGAAGGATAATAAGTTCTTAGAAGGATATAATGCTAAGATTAAGAAAACTGATGCTAAGAAGCTTTTAGAGTCTTCTGAAGGAACTGTAATTAGAGCAAATTCAACTTATATCAATTGTAGGTTGATTAAAGATGGTTCAGATTATGTTGTAAGATGCACAATAGAAGATGCATCCAAACATGAAATAGGACCCTGTCCTAAATGTGGAAAACCTGTTATAGAAGGTAGTAAGGCATTTGGTTGTTCTGATTGGAAAGAAGGGTGTGACTTCAAAATTTGGAAGACTAACAAGTTTCTTGAGTTATTCAAAACAAAAGTCAGCAAATCTTTAGCTAAAGAATTATTAAATAATCCTGGTATTACTAGGATAAGCATTGGATCAACATTTATTGACTGTAAACTAGTACAGAATAATGGTAACTATTATCCTGATTTCAAAGTTGATGAAAGTGAAAAAAAAGGCCTAGGCATCTGTCCTGACTGTAAGGGAAAGGTCATTATTTCTAAATCAAGTTACAAATGTGAAAATAACTGTGGCTTTACAATCTGGAAAAACAACTTTAAACTAAAAGAGTATAAGAAGAAACTATCTGAATCAATAGTTAAAAAACTCTTATCAGATAGAAAAATTCCTATAAAAGGACTGACATCTCCAAGGACACAAACAAAGTTTGATGCAGAGCTTGAATTGGTAAAGAAAAATGATAAATGGTATGTTAACATTGTTTTTGACTATAATTAAACAGAAAACATAGAACAGGATGGTGATGTAAATTAATAAATTTATGAACATAATATTTGGTAATAACTATTCATTGTATAAAGAAATGATAAACCAAAAGATTTTGTTTACAGCTATTCAAATGTTCTTACTTGTAACTTTGGCATGTATATTATTACAAGATTATGAAAAAACATTAAATAAGGATAATGATTCATTTGATAAATGTCTGCCTTTATTTGTGACGAGTTTTGTAATAATAAATTATTCTTTGATATTTTATTACTGGTGTATCGTAATAACTCCATGGCAATGGTTAAAACAATTATTAGGAAGTGGGCTTGTCTACATTTTATTACTTCCGGGAATCGGTTTACTTATCAAGTATTTCGTTAGTATAATATTAAACCAAAAAGAGAAGAAGAAGATTAAGGATAGATTTAAGTATGGAAAAGACAAAATACTCTTTACTAAAGTGACCACACTTACTACTTTGTTAACTATTATATTAGTCTCATATTACATATCAGATTATACAATAACTTACTTTGTAATGTCTATAGTAGTTGGCAAATATTGTTATTTCGACACAAAAATTATACTTCCACCGAAAGATAAAATTATAGCAATATTTTTAGAAAATGTTATTATAGTTTTTACAGGTGTTTTTGTTCTTGCTATGATTTTTGCTCCATATGTTTTAGTGGAACATACTAAAAACTTAAATATTGCAATATCTTCATTTATAGGAGGTGTTATAGGAATTCTGATTTCTATATTGGGTTTAAAGTTAGTTATTAGAGGTCATAGTAAATTTAATAAAAAAGGAAAACTAAAATCAGTTAGTCAATAATCTAATATATTTAATGTCCAAAATATATAAAATCAGACTAAAAATATAAAGCATATTAATCAAAAAGAGATAATCACTAGATTATCTCTTTTTATCATTATATTTAAAACCTTTCATAGCTATTTTTTTGCTTTCATCACTCATTTCTGCGTAAAACTTTCTTGTAGTTTCTACAGTAGAGTGGCCTAATACCTCTGCAACAAGCTCAATATTCCCATACAATTCTAATAATTGTGTAGCAAATGTTCTTCTGAAAGTATGAGGTGTGACTTTAACGTCTAAATTAGACCTTACAGCATACTTATTTAATGCAATACTAACACTTCTTGAATGCATTCTTTTCTTTTGATTAGATAAAAATAATGCATCCTTATATTGATCTGGAATATCTTCCATACTTATTTTTTTTCTCCATTCAATATATTCACTTATTTGAGGGATTATCTCATCTGGTACACCAATTTTTTCTTGATCTCCACCTTTTCTTTCAATTATCATAGCTTCTTCAACAATACTGACATCAGAGATATCTAACTGTATTAACTCAGATATTCTTATACCAGTGAATGCTAACAACATAAGCATGGTTAAGTCTCTTAATTTAACTTGCTTATGCCTTTTAAGTAAGCGTGTATCATTAGGATCTATTCCGATATCATCTACAATAGTGCTCAGAAGTAGGGAAATATCCTTCTCTGATAAACGTTCTTTAATTTTCTTCTTCTTCTTAATTGATATCTCTACATATTTTGTAGGATCTTGAATTTTGTATTTTCTACCAAGATACTTATATAGCATACGAATGCTAGCAAGTTTTCTTGATTTACCTTTTTTGGAGTTTGTAAAATTCTGAACAGTTTCCTCACCATCTTTCTTAATAAACTTCTTGTTATATGATGTAAGATACTCTAAAAATCCCCAAATATCGCTTTCAGTTATATATTCATTGCTCATATCATCAACAGTAAGCTCACTGATTTTTGTTTTCTCTATTTCGGGGAGAAGTAGCATGTATTCAAAAAATAGGGTATAGTCCTTTAGGTAGGCTATTTGGCTACTTATAGCTAGTTTTTCATGTAAAGACCTAATGAAATCAACAACAAACTCTGGCATAGTTCTTAATCTTCTAGATAATTCTTGATACTTTTTATTTTCAATATCTGGCTTCATAAAAATCTCCTTATCATTGTAAAAAAATGTTAACTTTCAGAAAATGTCGTTTTTCGGAAAGTTAACATAATATAATTATGAGTAGTTTTGACAGGGGAGTCATTACTCTTCTATTATCTTTTCTTTGAAAATTTTCATAATTCTAATCTTACTCTCATAATCTAGTAAAAAATGATTCTCCTTCTTAAGTAAATACTCAAAGATTGAATTAATTATTAATAAACCACAAACTACAACAAACAGTAGCCACATTTCTATGTTTACTCCTGTTGCCATGATTGTTATGATTGCTATAGCAAACCCGAATATAAACGTAATTAATGAACCTTGTAAACTATTCAGTTTTTCAACACTTAACTCCTTTTCAATCTTTAATAACTCATATTCAGTTAGCTTAATATGATATTTATCCTCTGAAGTAGCAGTTATATTATATTGATCCATAGATTTCTTTATATTTTTAACAACTTCTTCATATTTCTCTAATGATATTTCTTCCATCAAAATCATTCCTTCCTAATATTAATTCTGCATTTTCTTCAAGAACAGCAATTTTTAGGATATATTCTTCAAATAACTTCTTGTCTTTGTCTACATCTATCTTCTTTCTAACAGAATTAATAATAGTTAATAAAATTCCACTTGCAAAAAGTAGATACTTTTGCAGATTAGGATACTCTACTAAGTAATAGAGTGGTACAAAATAAAACATTATCCCCACAACTATTAGCGTAATAATAAAATATATAGCCATATCGAAAACTACCGGAAAAGAAATATTTTTATTTTCTAGCAGAGACAATCTTGCTCTATTGATAATTATAGCTTCCTCGTATTCTTTTTCATTTGTTATTATACTTTTATATTCAGATAATAACTTATGGTACTCTTCATTAAATTTACTACGTTCCATCATTGTTCCTCCTGAATCCTGTTATCCTTTAAAGTTCTAAGATAATCATATTTATAATAAATATCCATTCCTTTGTTTACATCCTTAACAATTTGTATCTTTTGAGCTATATAGAATATTGCTAAAGGTACAAAAATTAAGAATATAGATTTAGTAAAAGCAGATATAATAAATGTTATAATAAATAGCAGTCTGATACTAAACCATCTCTTATCAGGATATACATTTAAATACATCTTATTATATTTCAACCAAGTGAGTTCGTTAAGTCCTTTGTTTAAATCAAAATCCTCAAGTGAGTTGCCATACTTGCTTTGTGCCTCTGAAAGGGATTTTTCTCTACTGGACATTGCTCTATTTTTATTCATCTAAGTTTCTCCTTTCAGTTTTTCTATTACTCCTGATGGCTTTAATTCTTTGTAATGCGAGTGAACGTAGTACATTTTCTGAGTATGTTGTTTTATTTCGAAATATATTTTTCTTAATATAGTAAACGTAGTAAATTATTGAAATGATCATAATTATAATAGGTGCTGTAACATGAATATACTGACCTAAAATAACAAATAAACCAACTATTACAATCCGTAAAAATTGTGACTTAAAACTACCGCTTAGAATATCACTGTGCTTATTCCTGCCAACTTTTAGCCCTTGTTCAAAATTTTGTGACCATATTTCTGTTTCGTTTTCTGTAGTGTTGTCCTTATCCAATAATACAGAATACTCATCAAAGAATTTTCGGTAATTTTCCAAAATTTCTGCATCTGATATACTTATACTTGTATCAAAAAAACTCAAATTAACACCTCCACATATTATATACTTATTATACCATAAAAACTCTATTGTGTGTTGTAAAGTTTCAGAAAAGATACGTTTTCGGAATGTTTTTCCTTAGCTTTCTTTACCAATCTATTTTTATTGGACTCTGCCCCTATTTATAATATATCTAAATACTTTATCCTCTATAAGCCTTTTGATTTCTCTTAAATTACTATGAACCATGAGTTCCTCTACGTACTCATTAATATTAAATTGTGATATATCAACTTGTAATCGCTCTTGAATATCATTTAACAATTCTTCAGAATAATTAATAATGAATCCTTTTTTAGTTATATTATTTAATTGCTCAAAAAAAACTTTCATATCAAATCTTGACCTTAATGGTTCTGGTATATGATTCTTAAAAGTTGTTTTATCTAAATTCGAGGTGAAAATTATAGTGTATCCATTTAAGTCATGAATTTCTCCTTTTCTATCTGTAAATTGTCCGTCCTCTAACAATTCATAGAAAAAGTTATATACGGTAGAGTCCGCTTTTTCAAACTCGTCTATTAAAATGATCCTTGAGTCAGAACTCTTAATTTTATTAATAAGCTCTCCTCCTTCATCGCTTCCGATATAACCTAATGGCGAACCAATTAGACTGTTTAAAACACCTTGTGATGAATAATTTCCAAAATTAATTTTCACCTGATTTTCATTAGGATACATTATTTTTGATAGCATTCTTGCTACTTCTGTTTTACCGATTCCAGATGTTCCACAAATGAATATTGACTGAATTTTTCTTCTTCCTAGCTTATTTAAATAATAAAAGTTGATAAATGAAATTTTTAAGTCTTCTTTAAATTTGTTATGTCCATAAAGCTTCTTTGAGAACATATCACAGTTTTCGACTATCTTTTCAATTGACATTTCTTTCTTCTCTACTACTTCCTCTACTTCTACTAATGTCTCTTTCATTTCAACGATATCTGATAATGATTTCACTTCATCAAATACAAAAGGAAAACTTGCAATAATATCTTCTACTTTTGATTCATCTACTATATACAATATTTCTTTAACTTTAGGAATTTCTCTAAAAAATGTTTCTATCATAAAACAGGAAAACTTATTTTTAACTAGATCTTCCGCAAGACTTGTTAAATCAATATATACAATATCTTCAACCTCCATAATTTCTGATAAATTCTTTAGAGTCATATTTAAGTACTTATCAAAAAATATCGAAAAACTGATTAATGATTCTTTCTGAATCACATCTTTTATTATTGCTACATCCTTATAACTATATAATACCGGTTCGAAAGTATATGTTTCACTACTTAGATTTTTGTTATCTGATAAATCAATTACTTCATCGAAGAAATTAAATAGATCTTCTACTAATTCTTTATGAAGGTCTTTTCTAATTGAGAAAAAGGTTTCATAGTCTAGTTCCGATAATTTTTCGTATATCATTCTTTCTACATCTGTGAAGAAATATTTACCTTTCTTTTTATCCTCATATATACCTGTCAAATCTATTATCTTATCATCATAACCATATCCATATTTAGACTCATAGTTTTCTAAATAGGTTGAACTAAAGCTTACCACACTACGATTCTTATATTCTTCTTCAACTTTTTTTAAATTATTTTTATCATAAACTATCAAATTACAAATCATCTCTAGTCCTCCGTAATATTGATTTCTTGAATTATTGCTAGAACATCTATATAATGATAGATCCCTTCTGTTTTTTTGTGATGCATGTTAAACTCTTTAAAACTATCATTTGTTCCTACAATACTTTTATCTGGTATAGGAAACTCACTCGATGATAAATCATCCCCTTTAGCTGTTACACTAATTACTTTTGGAGTACTTTGATTAGTATCTGACATAGATTGTAAAAACTTTGATGAAATGCTATTAAACCCACTAAAATCAACTTCATCCCTGTATATTCCGACTACACTAAGCTCACCAAATTGTAGATCACTATGAGAGTAGTCATTTTCAAAATGTTCCTTCTTGTTATACGGGAGCCTAATTATATAGTTCTTGTTATCTACAGAAAATGTATAGTCAAAAGTAAAATCACTTAACATTTCTTCTATAACTCGATTAATATTTAAATCTAACTCATCAGGAAATAATTTTTGGTTCATATTACTATCTTTAAACACATTTAGAAATGTAATAGTATCATCAGCATTTATTTGTTCTAAACTTATATTATTAAAAAGAACAAGATCTCCTTTTTCTGCAGAATTATTATCTTTATTATTTTTTTTGACATAAGAATATATTTTCTTCAACATAATAGATTTAGTTATCTTTACATCGAATTTTTCGAACACAGTTTTCTTAAAATTCTGCTCATGCTCATTATGTACACCAAATACATTGTTCTTCTTACCAAACGATAAATTTCTTCTGTTCTTTATCTTCTCCTCTGAATCTCTTTGATTTTCAACAGATTTCATAATACGATTATCTATAAGCATAGCAATTTCATGTACTTTTGAAGTATTTATATAGAATAAATTAAAAAGGCCCTTAGCAGATTTGTTTCCTTCTCCCTGCTTCACTTTATTATTAATAATCTCTTCTTTATAAATTAATAAAATAAACAATGTGAAAACCACTGATATACATTTGCTGTAACCATTATATAAAGACTTAATGATTGGAAAATTAGAATATACAGCTAGTATTATTATTGACAAGGCCGACCCATAAATTATGTCATAATCCTTTGATAAATTTTTAAATATATGTTTAAAAATGTATAATATACCCAATGGTAAAATTATTATCCATCTTTCTACTGATGTTCCTACTAACAAAACTATTATGTTATACGATTCAATCGTAAACCACGAAGGTATAAATAACCATAACACCGTTTTTAACAACTTATATAATTTACTTAATAATGTTCCTTCTACTATTCTCATAGACATTATCTTCACCTCTCATAATAAATTTCTCTATATTGAAAAAATATAAAATAGCTTCAATTAGATTATTAATCACTCCTTCTGCACCTTATAATCCTAAGATTGTTCTAATTACTATTCTATCTATAGCACTCACTTTAATCACTACTTTTCAAAATAGTTGATTCCAAAGAATGATGTTTATTTTACATTAGAAATACTATTTACTTATTTTGTATAGATTTTAATGAGTAAACGTAGAAAGAGCCATTGGATTTCTTTCTATAAATCCAATGGCATTTTTCATTACATATAGCAAATTTAAGGTAAAACTTTCCATAGTCTTAATAATCAATTATTTCTGATTATGAAACTAAATAATTTGTTGATAAACTCTCTATGTATGCCTTATAATGTTTCATTGCTTCTTCATTACTTCCTTTTTCAATAAGTTCAACAGAGTATTCTACTAAATCCTTAAAAATAGACGTCCAAATTTCAGAATTATTATCTAAGGTGTTGATTTTATCTGTTATTAATGGTGCGATATTATAATATTTGTCAATCAATACCTCACCATCTACACGAGATTTCATATAAGTGTCCCGAAACCCTCGTAAAATTGTCAACTCATAGCAATCATCCGGCAGACCCAATGATTTTACACAAGCTGTTGTAATAAAGCATCCGGATCCTGAACTTGAACCTGGTGTTTCACTATCTGTAGTTTTTCTAACATGACCGTTTTCATGTACATGAGGTGTATCTACTCCACCGTGAGATTTTCCAATACCATCATATCCTTTAACTTCTTGAAATCCACTTGGATTACGGCTATTCTGCTCATAAGTTCGATAATTTGTTGTTGTACCATCAGAATCCTTTTTAAATGTAGAATGATCCCCAGTAGCCTTAGCACTTGGTCCAAGTTTATTTGATGATCTACTCATAATATTCCCTCAGAATTCTATACTATTTTCTATAAGTTATATTTTTGTTCATTATATAACTAACTATATATTAACATTTTTTTCAATTAAAACAAAATGAATTATAATAAAAACTCATAAGAGCTCAGATTTTTAGGATTCAAACAGACTTAAAAGTATTGGTTTAATACTATTAATATTGGTTTTTCTGCTATAAAAGTAATAACACCACTAAAAGTGTAACTATACAATATAGTGGCATTCTACTATTTCAATATTAATTTTGATTATTCCTTAGTAAAGTAAATGTGCTCTATTTTCATATGTCTCGATTAAAGCAATATCTTTAAGTGAAAAAATCCCTAATATTTCATCCTCTTCATCTAAATAATCTGTAGGATATAATGTTAACTCCTTATTTTCACTCAATAATGTTGGTATACCGATTATTGTAGTTCTGTCTTTTAAAGTCAATCTACAAGTCCATCCCATTTGAATGATTCTATTAATCCATTTTATTAAACCTTTATTTTTTGAATTATCATCTTCAGTTTCAAAATTTAGCATTTTTATTCCCTCTTCAACTATAGTAATCTATTGAAAGAAAACTATAAGTAATTCTTAAGAATACTTGTTTACATTATTTTTATTACCATCTCTTCTTTTTTATATCCCTAGTTTCTCTACCTCTTTGTGTTGAAATAGCACCGCCTGATGCAAATCTTGACATGCCACCACTAATAGAACTAATACCAGATTTATGAACACGTCCATGAGATAACTTAATTAAAGTAATTACGATTATCAATGGAACAATTCCTACCATGCTCAAATCTCCACTTGTTACTTTGACAATGCTGTAAGTAATCGTATTATGATAATTATATGAACTATAAATAATAAATTTTAATGAAGTAAAAATTAGAAATAGTGTTGTAAGAAGTAATATCATAGGATGATTAGTGTTTTTATGTGAACTAACTACTAACAATCCCAAATCAATAGTCACCAATAAATAAAATAAATCGGTAAATAGAAATATAGTGCTTATTAAATAATCAGGAATTGATATCCCTATATAGACTAAATAAAAAATAATTATACTAACAACTAATAATGTTAAATATGCCAAAATTACTGACCTTTTCCTTCTCATAATAACCTCCATTATACTTTCTTATTAAATCTATTAACCACATTACTACAGTTTTCATTTAATTAAAATATTCTACTCTATTCCAGTAAATTTTTATCACGGGCTAAATTAAAAAGCTCTTGTATCTCCCATATTTTTTTAACTGGAATTAACTTACTATATTTTTTAAAGAAATCCCTTTCAAACATTCTTATGCAGTCTCTTTTGTAATCCTCATATACTTTTACTTTTGAATAATATAGCTCTGCTACTAGTTTCAAAGTATTATCTATCATTTTTTTATCAGAAGTACTTAACGGTACAGAAATATCATACACATCTGAATGATAATCTCTTATGCCTAATATCTGGTATAATTTATCCAACGAATTCCATATGCAAAATTTTTGAACTTTTCGTATTTCATCTGGTTTTAAATATATTATTGAAGTTATATAATCAATTAATAAATCAGCAAAAATATCTCTTCGTTGATCGGTATGTTCTGGCATTGGCTGAATAGACAACTCTGTCATCAAACCGAAATTTTCTTCTAGTATAGTATAATTATAATCTTTAGGAGCTTTTCCTTCTTGGACTAATAATGATGATTGATATTTTAAAATAAAGCCTTCTAAATCACTATTATATCCTGACTTAACGCGGTACAATTCTTCTAAGAATACCTTTCTGAATGTATTTTGTTTACCTTTTATTAATTCGAATATCGGTATAAGATTTTTTGTTGAGAAAGATAATGCCCTCACCAATTCTGGGTCAATTATACCTAGATTCTCTATTTGATAAATACCATAGTCTTTAATAATGAATTCTTGTAGATTTTTTATATTCCGGTTAGTGTTTATGGCTTCAACTATATAATCTTTACGACTGGTATTCTCTATTTCAAATGGTTGACTTTTTTCTATTTCTTGTCTTATTTCAATTAAAGTATTGTACTGTTCTTTAATTCTAATAATGTCATTTTTTAATGTAGAGTATTCTTTCTTAAGATTCTCCAATTTATCTTTATCGCTCTTTAGACGTAAGTATTGCTTCTCTTTTTCCTTATAATCTTTATAACTGTTATAAAAATTTATAAAAGGTTCAATAAATGATAATTTCATATTGTTACCTTCCTCCCCCTAATGATTCAACTTAAACTTATTAACCATAGTACTACTGATATCGTTAGAATTTCTCTTACTGCTAACCATGAAATAAATGTTGGGTACTTTCTTTCAATTTCAAGTGCACTGTCTCCTAAAATGCTTAAATACTTTATACATTCATCATAATTAGTTGTCTCTAGATCAATATAAGAACTTGTATTTTCAATCTCATATTTAAGTTCCTTCAAATAATCTTTTTTTGAAATCACATTTAGTATCCATCTTTTCTTCTCATTAAAATCTTTAACGATTTCACTTTCTAACTCTTTGGTAGCCAAGCTATTATGATTTTTTACTATCTTTTTTCTATATCTATATATTTCTCTTATTAATTGATTTAAGGCTATTATCTTCTTTCTAGTCTTCATTGGTATAATTAATTGCATGATATCTTTGCCCCCTATTTTTTATATTTATCATTAATTCCTATAAACTTATAGATTACACCCTTCATATCTTCAAGTATTCCTAGCTCATACTCCAGTTCAGAAGTATAGATCTTCTTTACCCATGGGTTTCCCTTTTCATGTCCATACCCTTTAAATATATATCCTCGACCATATAAAACATCCTTGAAATTATAACTATTATATGCCAGTATATATCCCTTAGATTCTACTTCAAAGTCCCTACTCTTAAAACACTTTAGATTTTCCTTGGCAACTATTTTTGAAACAAATGTAAATTCTTCAATTACTTCATCTGAAGATAATTCTCTACACCATGATTGTTCTATAGGAACATATTTATACCCTCTTCTACTCCATGTTTCTTTAAGAATATATGAGTTATTAATTTTAATGATGTATGTATCTGGTTTATACTCCTCTTCTGGAGCAAACTCTTCTTCTATTGGTCCATGATGTTTTATTAGGATCCTGATGTCTCTAATGTGTTCTAAATCATCATTTACTATAATTCCCATTCTAATTGAAGTTTCTAATAGCTTTTTATATATCTTATAAAAGCTTTTCTTATGTCCTGTTGTCGAGAATAGACTATACTCTACATTGTGAGCTAGTTCATGAACACACGTTTTTACTATATTATTAGTTTTTCTACTATGATTAAACACTTTAATTTCAGACATTGAACCATCCTGCGGATACGTCCAATGTCCATGTTTAGAATTAAGTTCCTTATTTATAAGAGTAATCCTATACTTATTAAATTCAACCCCTGGATATGTTCGTTCAGCTATTTCATCCAACATATGTTTTACCAATAAATTTAACATAGTTACTCACCTCTTATTACTGCCCCACATCTCATTTGATAAAATAATCCTTGTTTAGAGCTTTATTTATCGTTTTACCTAGGACAAATTCTTTATTAACCTCTGATTCTAGAAGGTTTACGCTCTCCGTGTGTAATTCTAACCTCATCAGCATTCATACTTTTGAAATCAATAATATTACTCAAATCTTCTTCATCGCTAACCTCTTCATCACAAAACTTAAACGCACTAATCCATTCTTTAATAGCTGATAAGCCAATGACATTCTCCTCATAAAGTGCTTCATGGTTCTTACTAGTAAACGTAATTTTTGATTGTAACAAATCATATAGCTTTTCACTGCAAACATCGCAAATCTTTATTGAAAATATATGACTGTGTTTATCTTTAATGCTATCTCTTATTGATAAAGAGACTTCTAAATTTCCTAACTCTCCTGGTACCATAAAAATAATATTAATTTCACCTTTATTATCCCTGACCCATACATCTAAAAAATCTATGTATTCAAAATCATTTCTAACTATATTATCTAATGATTTTAGTTCTTCTATATTTTCTTTAACAATATGCATATTATAACAACCAGTAAACATAACAACCTCCTTCTAAACATACGTTTGCTTTATAAAACAATTATAACACAATATATATATTGTGTTATAAGATTTTATAATATTAAGTTTTATTTTGTACTATGATCAATATTACTTAATTAATATAAGTAAATTTATATTTTCGTTTGTTTAATTCTATTACTCATGCTAGACAAATACGAATCGTTATATAAAGACAATATCATTGTATCTACATTATCTATATCACTAATATCAATTAATTTACTCTTATTTGGTGATATTTTATACTCCTTGCCATACCATATTTTTTCTACTCCAGGAATATTAACAACAGTTTTTCCAGAGTAATAAAAATCTGGTAGCGATTGTACAAAATTTTTATCATCCGAAAGTGATTCTTTTTCTACATATGTTCTTTTAAAAAAAGACAGTTGCAGATCTATAACTTTACCCTTATATACATTAAAAACGGTAGGAAACCTTGTTATAATGCCATGATATATTACATATAACGAACCCTGATATATTTGGGTTTTTATATCAAAATTGTGGTATAGTAACCGTTGAACTATCATTGGTATGTATTCTCTATTATAATTATCTTTTAAATTTTCACTTAAATACTTACTTGTTTTTTCTAAAAACTGCATGTCTATTCTTCTTAAGCTCCTTAAGGCCTGTCTTCTACTACTAATATTGCCCATTATAAAACCTCCATATATACTACTATATTTATTCATAATGTTATTTTAACATAGTTTTATGAGAATTTACTTTTACTTTACTCAATTCTTTTTTTCAGATGGTAGTATATAAAAAAGGCATATTGCAGTAATTTTTTTCCTTGAAAGGAGATGTTAAAATGAAACTTAAATCTGTATTATCAATATTACTATTACTTATGTTATTCACAACAAGTAATACATACGCTGAATACAATGGAATCAACTTCACCGGGACTGAGAAAATCACATTTGATAATCAATCTGATTTTCTATACTTTGAGTTTGACGAAGTATCTAATGCAAAAGAGTATGTTATAGCCGTAAAATCAAATGAAAAAAAAAGTCGGAAAAAAATTAATAGTATATACTAAGAATCCATATGCCAAACTTACTGCTAAAGATTTAAAGCTCTCTTCAAGAAGAACTAACAATATAAAAGTTTGGGTTGGAGCATATAACTATAATAATGAAAAAATTGCTCAAAGAACTACTTACTATTCTGCTTCTAAATCTACTACCACTGAAAAACTTAGTAACCTTAAAAATGATATTGAGGAAGTATATCAAGAGTTACTTGAACAACTTGAGCAAGTAAAAGAAGATATAGAAAAGGTTGAATTTACTATTCAAATTTTAACTGAGGTACTGGATGTTGCTGATTCAAGTTTAGAAATGAGTAATAACTCAATTGACAAAGGTATTCTAGACGGTTTAGATTCCATTAATGGCCTCTCTATAGTTAAGGGGATAGATGCTAAAATCGAAGTTCTAATATCTACCTTATCTATGGCTCAAGACTTGGAAGATGCTTTCAATTATAGTAACCAGTCTAGAGAATCTCTTGATAACTATCATACAAAAAATATTTGGCTCTATAGAGATATGCAAGATGCTATCTCATCATACGAAGAACTAAAATTACTTCTTGATGAATTTTATAATCTGAGCAACGAATATGAAAAGTTAGATTATAGCTCAAGAAAAATAAACTTCTATGATTCAATTTACAAATATCTATAATACTCATTATATAAAGAAAGAACAATTCCAATAGAAATTGTTCTTTCTTACTTATATACTTTTAAGATTACTGACAATAGGATTGAAAATAAATATAAAATCCTTGTCCCCAAGAATCTATTAGCCATTTGACTTTGTAATCAAACTTTTTAATCAAATGCTCATAAGCTTTCGAGTTAAGCAACTTATCAATACATTCTTCAGGTTTGTTTAATCTTTTAAATTCTTCTACCTCACAGAGATCTAGTGTTTCATCATCTCCGTAAAACAATGTAGGTAATATAAATTCATATATATCCTCTTCATCTGTTTTTTCAAAAACATCACGAATTTCAACCACCGTACTAGACGACCAATCAGTTCCATCTGTATCTTCATCAGCAGTTTTTAAATAATAACAATCATCATATGGAACATGACATATTTCATAATTCCTTATACAATATAGTGATTCACTCATTCTACTTATCTCCTATTTTATACTTCATAACTATCAAATGTTATGGCCCTCTTGTCTGTTACGATAACCTTCTAAAAATATTATCGTTATTGCTGATAATGTATATGCTAGTGCAACTGTTTTGATACTAAATATCATTTCGTTATATGTTATAACTCTTTCAACAATAGGTATATTGATTTTATAACCCATTTTATACATTATAATTAAAGACCCACTTATAGCCCCTACTGGTAAAGTACTACTTAAAATAATATTACTATTTCCGTCCTTAGTGTTAATAGTTGCGAAAATTAACGCAAACTGTAATATTACACCCAAATCCCAAATCGTAGATATATACCATCCAAGGGCTAACATAAACAGTCCTAAAATTATGACTTTTATTTCTTTATTTCTCATAGCATAATTCTCCTCTTTATTCTCTTATTTTAACTTATAATTTATTTTACCTGGCTATATTATATACAGTCACACAATTTCTGCCTTTAGCCTTAGAAATATATAGAGCTTTATCAGAACACTCTATAAGCTTTTTACTGCTCAGTGCGTCACGAGGATATTCTGACATTCCAAATGATGCTGTAACAAAACATGTTTCTATCTTACCATCAACTTCCATTGAAACAGGCATTTTAGATAAACCTTCTCTTAGAATTTCTAGTCTAGGTAATATTTCTTCATTCTTAGATCTAGGGAAAAATAACATAAACTCTTCTCCACCATACCTAGCTATATAATCTGTATCTCTAAGGTTATCTTGAAAATACTTAGCTAAACACCTTAATACCTCATCACCAAAAAGATGGCCATAGGTATCATTGAATTTTTTAAAATAATCTATATCTAACATTACAAGTGTATAGGAATCCCCAGAATTAATATGTATTTCATTTTCCTCTTCCATATGTCTAAGCATATATGCTCTATTATATATCCCTGTTAAACCATCTTTAAGAGCCATAGAAACAATCTTATCATCATAAATAAAGTTTTGAACTACCATACTGGTATTTTCAATAATTATATTAAAAAAGTCCTCTTCAAAACCTTCCCGTGGATTCGTATTATTTGAATTTTCTATTACTAAGGCACCTATCATACCTTCATTGCTTTTTAATGGAATCATATAGTAATATTTTATCCCTCTTCTTTTTGCAAAATCATATTCTAATTCCATATTAGAAGAGGAATAAGCAATCGCCTCTTGACCTGCAGTAAAATTATTTATACTTCTTCTAGTAAAAATTTCTAACTTTTTAAGTTCTTCAGGTTCTCTAATATTTGATGAAACAACATTGAAGTCAGAACGATCATCTACCAATAACAATGTGCAATAATCTACATTAAAATAATTACAAAAGACACTTACCAATTTATCACATGATTGTTTTATAGGAGCCTTTTCCATTGATACAGCAAGTATTTTAGAAAGTATTATATTCTTTTCAGTATCCACAGCTTTTTCTCTATAAATTTTACTGTCCGCATCTATCTTCTTTATTAAATTATCTTTCTTTTTTAGTACCATAGTTTGTATAAGTACCACTGCTGATAACCCTGCTACTGTATATAACATTAGTCACTCCCCCATAGAAAATAATCTTTTCTATCACCATTTTTCGCTGTCCATCTACTACTAATATTATTTCTTTTGCACATTGTATATGCTTCTACCCCTAAATAGGCCTTTGTTTTCTGTAGATTTTCTTCTGAAACTTTTTGATTAACATGTTTATTGTCTAGCCATCCGAAGAAATATATTTTATCTTCATTATTTCTTGTATCATGTCTTATACCATCACTAGGTAAATACTTTTTAGTGCTGTCTACATTATGAGGAATTTTTCTATTTAACAATTCAAAAAAGTAGAATGGCTTAAACTTTCCATCTTTACTAAATTTTAGTTCAAGAATTTCACAAAGTTTTAAGTATTCTTCAATATACTCTGTAATTTCAAATCCCTTTTTTACCTCTTTTTCAAAATAGAAGTTTTTTTCTAAAACTCCAAAAGATAATTTATTTGGGATACAATCGATAAAGTATAACACTTCAAATTCTACTTTATTATAAACAAATTTAAACTTACATCTCTCCAAATTATTTTTACGCATATCAGCATACAATGGTTTTAATCCATCTAATATCATATATATCACTCTCCCATAATTTTTTTGTATACCATATCATAATTTATCTACATCAATAATTTCAAGTTTTATTTATTATCTTTATTCAAATTCTCTAACCCAAAGGCTATAAGCTCATTTAATAGCTTATTATTTGAGCCGTCATTATTCTCTTTATATCTTTTATACTTAATTGTGTTATCTAGAGTTAATTTTAGTAATACACTTTTCTCAACAAGCTCTTTAATTACTATGCTCTCCTCTTCTTCTGATAATTCATATTCAATTTCACTCTCAGATAATGATAGTAATAATTCGTTATAGAACTTATTAGGTGCATCCCGATAATCAATTTTATCAATTCTCATTTCAGTAAAAGTAACAATGATCATGTTTTCTCTAAGAACAACTTCATAATTTATTTCAGCATTCTTTTCCTTAATCTTTCTTAATATATCAGCATTATCTTTATCTAATCTTAACGATATTTTCATGTAGTCCTCCTTTCTATTTAGCTATCTCTTTATACGCCTGAAAATTCTCCTTACATTAGGATCGCAATCACATAAAGCATCATAGTCTTCAGCAAAGTCTCTACAAAAATACATTAACCGATTATCATCAGACAATACATAATCAAGTACAGTATAATGACTTAATTTATCTAAAATATCATATTTAGGTTTCAATTTGTTAGTCTTTAGTAAATACTTTAGAACTTCTTCCTTTAAAAAATATTTGTTCTTATATACATCGTAAGAAAGAGGAAATAATTCTCCTTCAGTAATTGATTCTCCAAATTCTCCTTTTGAACCCCAAGTATGTAAGGTACTTTTTGCAACTGCACCATCACCATACCTATCTAATAACATATTAATACTTTGATATGATATATATTTTTTTAATTTCTCCTGTTCTTTTATGATCCCTTTTAGAGTATCAAAAATAGCTTCAGCTTCTTCTAATTTCTTTTCTAATTTTTCAAACCCCTTAACAAATTTCTGATTCTTAATGATTTCTTCTGCTTCATCTTTGCTAAGAATTTCAGTATCTTCAAATATATCTAATACCCTTCGCTCCAAATCCGAAGAATCTACTTTATTGAAATTAAACATCACTTTTACATTCCCTTCTTAAAACTAAGTCTATGTTCATATTAGTCAGCATAACTAACTAACATATTTGACAATATTTCTTTCTGATTTCTTGATGAGTCTTTTACTTCCGTAATAAATAATTCATAGGTCAATAAATTTTCTTTTATACGATCCGATAAATCATCATATCTATAACCTGCGAATAAATAATCTGAGAACTCATTTAATACTATTTCAGAATTTACAAAACTAAGTATTATAGCAATTAATTTTTCTCCATAAATTATTTTTCTTATTATCTTCAATTCATCTGGTATCGTCTCCAAAGTTAGAATTATTTGTGGAAGTGGCACTCTATGAATAATGCAACTTATTACTTTATAAATTTCTTCATCTGTAATAGTCGATATGCTTTCTTTATAATCGATATCTATTTGATTGCTATTATACCAATTTAAGAAATCTAATACGCTGTAGATTCTCTTACTGATTTTATCTCCATAATCTACTTCAACATTTGTATAATTAGAGCAACTTGTTTTATCCATTAATATCTCCTCCATTTCTGAAATATATGTATGTGTTCGTTTTAAATACTACTAATATTATATCATAAATCTTATCTACTATATATAATGTTTCTTGTTTGATAATGTTATTCCTTAAGGTTATAAAAACCGAATTTTTATACAAAACTATAATTTCTTGTTAGCTGTTTTGTTTTTTTGTAGGAATTAGAATATAATATTCATAAAGATAAAGTAGGGAGGGAAATATGAACGAAAAAGAATGTATCTATGTAGGTCTAAATAAAGCAGAGCCTGTTATAATTTATAACTTTTTTGATGATTCGAATAAAAGTTCTAATACCATTTCAATTGGAACATCAGGAAAAGAAAAAGATCATAAAATATATATAAATAATGATATTATAAAGTAGAAAGTCTATAAGATTAATCATATTGATTTCATCTGTTATTCTGGGGCTGTGAAGCCCCATTTTTAATCTAATCATAAATGCTATAATTTTCATGCATTCCAATACTTAGCTTTCACTATTATTAGAAAATCCCTTTTCACTGCTCCCTTTTGGTACGTATATATCAATACGCATAACTATACCATTGGTTTCGGTAAATTCTCTATACCTCTCATCAATTGTATTCATAAATATTTTTGAATCATCTATTCTTTTTTTCCATGTTATTCTTATATGAGGTGTATTAGTATTTTCATCATATTCATAGTAATTAACATCATCTTCGCTAAATTTTACTGCTTTGCTACACCCCTCTTTTAACGTTTTTAACATTACAACATATTCTTCCTCTTCTTCAACTTCTCCAGAAATACTAAGAATACTTCCTAACATAGAACCTTCCAATTGCGTATCCTTATTTATAGATTCTATCTCTATATCTTCTTCAAATATCACCGTATTTGAAGAGGACTGGTAATCAAAAAAATGATATAAAATTGATACTATAATGATTACCACCGCTAAACCCATTTCTATAGATAATTGATTTGAACTTCTCATATAACTCTACCTCACCTTTTCAGTTTATATTGTTACCACTATCTTTCTTTATCAAGTTAATTTACTTGAACTTTTACTACTTCAAAACAAAAACCCTGGAGGCATAAAAAACACAAAACCAATATATGGAAAAATAAATAATGCCATGATAAATAAAACAAATCCGATAAGTTGTTTGTCTATTAGATAACAAAAAAGAATAAATGTAATACATGAAAGTATGAATATGGCTGTTGTTATAGCTCCTTGACTTGGAATATAACTATAATTCATATATTCTCCTCCCTTTATTTAGTTTCGAAAACCATTTTTACTAGTTTATTACTCATTGCCTAACCTATAATTATTTTAACTACAAAGTACACAAAATAATTTGTAGTAATATATGAAGAAGTTAATACCGCTCCTACACCAATAGAAAATTTTATAATATCAGATAAATCTTCATTAGACTTGATAAATATTTTTTCGAAAAGCATCTTTATGACTTTATACAATACAGCACTAAGTAATATCGTAGCTAAAAGAATAGATATTTCAACAATTGTGTTATCTAAAAATCTACCTTTGTAACTTTCATTTAATTTCTCCATGTACTCACCAAAATCATCATATAATGATATATTAGGTTTGAGTTTTTTCTCCCTACTTTGTTCTATCAAATAATATACGTTTTCTATATTAAAGATTTTTGTGAACTTAATAAGAAGAAGAAGAATTAAAACCACTGATAAACATACTATAAGAAAAAGTACTTCCATATCATCACCTTCTTTCTTAAAACTTTAATATCAATAACCTATGAGTTGTTTTGTTTTTCAAATCCTCACCCTCCTTTTTGCACTTTGTAATATATATAATTTCGTTTTATACAGATATAATTTTACGATATAAATCGAATTATGTCAATATATAACGTTGTAGTTTTAATTCTTGCCATAAACATTGATAAAACTAACTTTCGCTATATAGAATCAATTTTACAAAACATATTGATAATTTCCGTTATCAATATGTTTTATAGTTTTTCCAATAAATTAGTGTTATAATAATATATAAAGGAACGTTAGTTCTGATAAATTGATTATTAATCATAATTTTACTAAATATAGGTTTATAATGATAATGTTCCAAAATAGTTCTATATATGGATAATTGCTAATTATGTGATTTTTTAATTTTAATGAGCATTCAATAAAACCGGAAATATTAGATAGCGGTATTTGTACATCGTCAAAGACTATAATTAAAATTGCTTTTAACCTGTTCAATAATTATCCCACAGATACTTTACTCAATTGCTTTGATGGTTTAGATGATTACAATTTTAGACTTGTTATGAATGCTATATTATTAAGATTAAGTAGAAAGGAGTATTTGAAAATAGATAATTATGGACCTATTAATAAAATATAAAAAACTAATGAGAACTTTAAATATCATATGTATTCCATCTATGATAATTGGAGTTTCAGCTATATGGTTAAGATATTGTTATTCCCACTTAGACACTATTCAAAATGATTTGTATTGGCATATCGGTGGAACATTAATATGGGTTGTCAGTATATTTCTATTTAGAGAATACTCTATACAGGCCTTAATGGTTGACACTCAACTACATAAGGAAAAACTTCGTTACTCAGTGAGAAGAAACACTACAGATGTAAAACATAGAAATAAAAATAACAATTTATAGGAGTGATTTTAATGAAGCAAATAATTACATACTTCGGAAAGCAAGTATGGGCTGAATGTGATAGAAAATGCAATAAGGCCTGGGGCAAATCAAGTAGACCTAAATATCTATTAAACAAAGAGGATCCAGATGAATTTTGTTATGCAACTGATGATGAGTTAGGCCAAGCACCATTAAATCCCGGAACATACGAGAACGGTGAAGCCAAACAATATTTCGGTAGTGAACTTAATACCTGGTGCATAAGAGAATGCGAGCGATGTTCTAAAAGTTCAAGTCTCGAAGAGGATCCGATATTATCTGATTTTAGCAAAAGAATTTATAATAATATAGATAAACACATCATTGAAGGGGAATATGTATTTGCATATTTATATAGAGCCGATGGTATGCATTCACCTATGATAAAGATTAAAAGTGATTATGTTAGTGTGTTTGAGCTAATTAAGCGTACTTCTAATTGTACAAAAGTAATATTTACTGACAGAGGTGACAATTTAGTGATGGAAGTAATTGATGGCCAAATATATCGTTCTCTCTCTGAACAAATATATAATTATTATCAAACTTATATTCCACAAGAGAAGTTTGACTTACAGATACTCCATTGGGGAGTGGAAGATTCAAAAAATAGAAGAGAAATTATGGAGCCATTTTTGATTGAAAACTTCGGAATTGAAAAATTAACTAAATAAAGGAGTTAAGTATGAACACAATTAATAAAAATAGTACAGAAACGTTCTGTTTCGCAGGTTTCGGATTATTTATAATAAATATGGCGATTATCTTACTAATTATACACAACAGTATAGAAATAGTATTAATTGTAATGTCTATAGCATCAAAAGTTCTATATTATATCGAAGCCAGTTATTTGATATTTGGATTGGTGAATATCTTAATGTTGTCTAAGAGACATAAATTAGCTAGTAATGGAAGTGGTGATATAGATATTACAGGTATCACTAACAATAGAAAGGCGATTTCTATAGCAACTTTAGTTGTATTTCTTTCAATGGTAATTTCATATGCTTTATTGTTAGCAAACATTTAATTAGAAAGATAAGCTTTAAATAATGAGGTGATATTTAATGAATTTACCTATTAATAATATTCAGTCTGTTCAAAATGAGTATAGTAATAACGATCAGGCTATTTTGAAGATGTTTTATAGAAACTTAAAATCTGAGAATACCAGGAGGAGTTATAAAACTGCTATATCAACTTTTTTCAATTTCGTAGATAAACCATTAGCAGAAATAACTCTTAATGATATTCAAGATTACCTTGATACTCTAAAAGAATCTAAAAAAACTACACAAAGTCAAAGGATTAGTGCAATTAGTTCTTTGTATTCTTTTTCAATAAAAATCGGTTACCTAAGATACAATCCGTTTCTAGTGGTTAATAAACCTAAGCCCTCTTCTCGCCCGATAGAAAAATTTCTTAGTGAAGAGGAAATTAAAAAGATTTGGGAAGTATTAAAAGAAAAGAAAAGAAATGCTGTCATTGGTTCTCTTCTTATTACTACAGGACTTAGAGTAGCTGAATTATGTAATATTAAAATGAAAGACTTTTTCACTGATGACTATGGAAACATAGGCATTTATATATATGATACTAAAGGTGAGAAAAATAGAGAGATCAAAGTTAGGCCAGATGTATTTGAATACATTTATGAATATGGAGACTCATTAGACCGTAAAATAAGTATTCCTGATATTAAAAACAATGAGTATCTTTTAACGACAAGAACTAATAATAGAGTTACTGAAGACTATATAAGAAAAATTATTAAAAATGCTAGTGCTAAGGCAGGTATTAATAAGAATGTAAGCCCTCACTGGTTTAGACACACATCTGCATCTCTTTCAATTAAGAACGGGTGTGATATTGCAAAGGTTACTGAAAACTTCGGATGGAGTAGTTTAAAAGTAGCAAAGAGATATTTGCATAACATGGATAGGCTTACAAATACATCTGTAGATTATGTCCAAGTTAGCTTGGATTAAAGGGAGTGTTGTAATGTTAGAAATGAAGCGTTTATCAATTGATGAAGTTGATGACTATTTAGAGAAAAGAAATGATATAGAGTACCTTCCTTCTGGAAGAAGTGAAAAGTACGAACAATACTTTTTATTTACTGAGAAAAATGTAGATATTGGTTTTTTAGCAATTGATACAGAAGAGGACAAATTTATAGATAAAATATGTCATTTCGAAATATTTAATGGATTTAGGAGAACTGGTTACGGTACTAAAGCCGTTAAATTAATTATAGAAAATTTTGGTCCCATAATAGAAGCAACCCCTGCTAATACAGAAGCTGAAATTTTTTGGTTACAATGTGGGTTTAAAGAAAGTTCTGGGACATTAAGATACTATATAGTATAAAGGAGGCAATTATGGATCCCATTAACGATAATTTTTCAAACCCCTTAGAGTTTTTTAGATTAAATTTTCCTATGATAATAACTTCATCATATTTTCTTGGAGCAATAACTTTACAATATCCATACTTAAGTGAATTTGGATTTATAAATTATTCAATAGTAAGTTATTTTTTATGTGGCACTATTGTATTAGCAATCACTGGTGCAGTATTTCCACTATTATGTATTCTTGAGATTATGTATTTGCTTCTGTTAAACAAACTGAATCAAAAAATTGAACAAGAAGATAATATAAAAAGTATTCATTATAAGATCTATAAAAACATTATCAACTTAGTTACATGTTTATGCTTAATATACATGCTTTTTTACAGTTTAAATAATGCAAATAACTTGTTACTAAACATTTGCTGTTTCTCTATATCAATTTATTTCATATTGCGGTATTTAGTTTTCAGGAAAAATATCATGTTTTCATGGAAAAATTATATTAATGTAATTATAACCTTAACTCTAACTATAGTTCTCTTTAGAACACCAATCAGATATTACACTGCTAGAACTGTTACTATTGAAGAAAATAATACTAGTAAAATAGTAGAACTAATTTACATCAATAATGATAAAATATGGTATTATGACGGAACACAATATATCTATAGGTTAATGGATTCTGATACAATGATTATTTATTAAGAATTAAAAATTTAATACTGCAGTTGAATTAATGTCTACTTTAATTATTCTAAAAAGAGCTCTTTCATATGGAGCTCTTTTTATTTTTTTGTTCTTTAAGCATCATCTACTAAAACTACAACTTGCTGTTAGTATACATATATATTATAATAAGAACATAAGTTCGCATTAAACTTATAATTCTTACTATACGGAAGTGATTCAATGTCTATTTATTTTTTAGTTGATATTAATAATGCCTATTTATCAATGCATGCAGTTTACCTACTACAACATGGCCATAATATAGATATTAGAAAAATACCTGCAGTAATAGGTGGTCAGGAAAGCTCACGACACGGTATAGTCCTTGCTAAAAGCGATATATCAAAACAATTAGGAGTTAAGACAGGTATGACTCTATGGGAAGCTCGTAATCTATGTCCTGATTTAATTTGCATACCACCAAGGTATGATATTTATATTAAGTCCAGTAGAGCTATGAATGATATTCTTAAATCTTATTGTGCTCATGTAGAGCCATATTCTATAGATGAAAGTTTTCTTTCTTTTGAAGGTCATGGGCTTTTGTACAATGACTATATAGAGTTAGCACACAAAATTAAAGAACACATTTTTGATGAATTAGGCTTTAGTGTTAATATTGGCATATCTTACAACAAGCTACTTGCAAAGGTTTCTAGCGGTTTTAAAAAACCTAATATGGTACACACTCTTCTCGATGAAGAGGAAATAAAAAGAAAGATGTTTCCATTAGATATACGAGAATTACACGGTATTGGTGCATCCACTGAGAAGAAGCTTAGAAGATACGGCATTAATAAAATTCAGGATATTGTCAACTATGGTCCTGAGTTCATGAGAGATATACTTAACTCTTATGGTGTCAAACTTTATAACTATTGTCTTGGTATAGACCATTCAATTATCAATGACCCTAAACATAAAAAAATAGAATCTATAGGGAATAGTTCAACTTCCCGTTTTGATATAACTAACTATCGCGATGCCTATAATTTGATAACATCATTATCAGAAACTATTGGAGCACGGTTAAGAAACAGAAATATGAGAGCCTTTCTAGTTTCATTATCAATTAAAGATTCAGACTTTAAAGTTATTCGAAAACAAATCAAATTGAACCTTTCAATAGCTTCTACTAGTGATATCGTTAAATACGCACGAAAACTGTTTAATGAACTATGGGATAATAAATCACCTATAAGACACATCGAAGTTCGTGTTGCTCAACTAGTTCCACAAGATACTCCAAGACAAATGCTTTTGCTTGAAGAGGATAGTCCTGATGACAAAGGAGAGATTATTGACAAAGTTATTGATGAATTGAGGGACCGATTTGGCTCTAAATGTATTATGCGAGCAAATATTTTAGATTCAGGATTCCATTCAATGACTGGTGGCAATCCTGGAGGAAGTGAAGTACCAAATATGAGAAGTGAGTTATAAATCTTAGAATATATTTTTTAAGGCTCTAGTAAACCGTGTGAATCAAGTTCTGTCTCCATTTCGGCAAGATTTTTTATAAGACTAAATATAAAATCCGCGAGTTCCTTATTCTCAATGTTACTATACAGGTGCTCTATCTCCAATTCATTCATTTCAATTTTTTGATTCTTTTGTAAAAATTGATTTACATTAACTTTTAAAACTTCAGCAACATTATTTAGTTCTGTGTTTTTTATTGCTTTCTTGCCAAGTATAATTTTATTAATGACTCCTACTGAAGTTCCAAGGTCATGAGCTAAATCAAGTCTAGACTTCTTTTGTTCTTTCATATACATTAATATTGTATTTCCAAGTTCCACGTTATTCATCAATCTCTCCTCATTATAATTTGATTGAAACAGAGTAATTTAAATCTATTTATAAGTATATACTGTCTATCCACGTCCTTATTCTTAAACAGTATATCATAAAAAAATAAAATTTATAAAATCCTAAAACTTTCTTATATTTTATCATAATAAGCTGATTTTAGGTTTTTTTATGTGTCTAAATAATACATGATATAAAAAAGCCTATCAAAAACTATAAAAACACTACGTGAGTTTATACATAAAAAATACAGCATTGTATTACTTTTTTTATGAAGTACCTAATATTCAAAGTAAGTTAATTTTTCATTTTTTCAATTTTCACTATACCTTTGTATCCCTATTCCCTTAATCCTTTTCTCAATCTTCTACACTTATCCCATTGCTTAAAATACTTTTGTGCAAATTCCTCACAGGTCATAATATTTACCTGAATATCATTGCAAAATTTTTATACATACATGCTATGATGATTATTTTCAAAGTACTATCCTATAATCTCAAATTAATACTTTCTATAAAATCATCTGTTTTCATACTAACTAATTTATATAATTCATCAAACTTATTAAAGTTACCTATCATCTCTTCATCAGACACTTCTTCTATATTATAGGAATCCTTGATTTTTGAAATTTGTTTATAACATCCATCCATACTTTGAGTTAACAACGACCAAGAATCTATTTCATCTTTCTCACAATATTGCGTAAAAGCTTTTCCAAACAACTGAAGTAATACTAATTCTTTTTTTAAAGAACTATTCATGCTTAATAATCTCAAGGAATCTTGAATCAATACTCCTGAGCTTGTTACATATCTTTCTTTGGCAATCCCTTCTTTTGAATATAATTCTAAGTCTTTTGAAAACGCTCTAATTGTTCTCATATGATTATTTCTCAAATCTTCAATTACAATTTTTAGTTCATCTATAATGACTATCACATTTGCAATACTCTTCATTACATTAGAATAATTTTCTTTCTTTAGTTCTATTTTCTTTTCTTCCTTCTTTTCCTCTTTATTATGATTAATTGTATATCCTACTCCTACTAAGGTACATAAGCCCCCTAGAATCCCTCCAGTATAACTTCCCCAAAAACCTATTAAGTCTGCATTACTTATAGTATCCTTAATAACATTAGAAAACGTATACAGCTTTACATCTAAGGCAATCGGTATAAAAATAGTTAAACCTGCTAACAAAAAAATAGTTCGTTTCATTTTTACTCCTCCTTAAAATATCTTTATTTATGAATCAATTTAGTACTTCTTATCTGACAATACTATACAGATTTACAAAATACATTGTCAAGTAAAATCAAAAAAAATACAACCATAGAATTACTCTATGGTTGTTAAATGTCATTTGCTTTTTTGTACATCTGTCATAAAACTTGCAAGATCATTTGATGAATAATCACATTTTGAGCAATATATTATATATGAACTATCCAAGTAATCTGTATACAAATATAATTTATTGTCACAATTAGGACAGTCATGCATATCCATACCCTGTTTTATTATTCCTATCGTTTCTTCAAATGATTTGTTTTTTTCTCTAAGCTCTTCTGCTTCTTTTTTTGTAATGAAATAAGTAATATTCTTTTTGCACATGTTACACTCACATTGAAATGAACTATACTTCAAATTATATTTGATCACATAGCTATCTGATTCATAACAAAAGGGACAAATAGAAGTTTTATCCCTATACTCAATATCAAAAATTAAATTTTTCAACCTCTTGCTAGGGATTCCTGTTAACTCTGTAAGTTCTTTAGAAGAGAAATCTAGTGACCATACCATCTTTAGAAACAAAGAATACTGCTCAGAGATATTATTCTTTAATACTGTATAAATAGAACCCACAATATAATACTTATCTTTTAGGTACTTTAGGCTGATACCTGGATCTTCCCAAAATTCATTAACTAAGTTAAAGATATCTATACTATCATACTCTTCAACAGAATTTTTTAGTTCTATAAATTTGTATTTCTTAATATAATCAAATATTTTTTCTTCCATTATTATTATCCTTTTAATTATTTAAAACACTATTATCTCTATTTCCTGAACGACAATAAGTTCTTAAGTTTTCCTTTGCTAAATATTCCACTTTTTTTAGCACTGCTTGTGTCGGGATATATATGTAAACAAATTTCATTTACTTGTTCCCTTACTTCTGCAGGTATACTAATTTTTTCACCAACATACATATAAGATGAAATTAGGTCCTGATACATTTCGTAATCAAAATTAACTTTAAAATGTGTTTTCGATATATTGATTTTATTTTCTTCAGTATCATTTTCAACATACTGAATAGGATTCATTATACTCTCTAATATATCTTTAGGACCAATTTTACCTTTAATATACTTATTAGTAATCAAAAACGTTCTCATCGGATTTACTCCACTATCAATAAAATCACGAAGTTTTTTCTTAGTTTGCTTAATATTGAGTACATTCAAGTCATGTACCAAATAAATTGAGTTTAAACCATAGCTTAACCAATTTGAATCTATTTTATCATTTAATGATAAGTCAGAATCAACTATTATTATATCATTATCATATCTTATTTTCTCAATAGCTTGGAATAAATCAACATCAGGATCAATTAACCAATTGCTATTACTATTTGAGCTATCTATAATAGAATATTCACTGGTATATAAAGTATAATATTCATTTACTTTTATTGGAGTTATATTCCCTTCGGTTAGATTCTTTAAAGAATTTTTCTGATCTTCAGTAATATCTCTATTACCCCAACACTTCATGTAATATAGAGTATTGTTCATCGATAAATCAATAACAGCAACTTTTTTCTTTTTTTCAGAAAAAAGTCTAGCTACAAAATCAACTATAGTAGTTGTTCCATTTCCCCTGTCGCCAACAAAAGCGACTATTTTATTATAATCCGAAGGGATACGATTTATATATTCCTTCTCTATTTTAGTTATAGTTTTTACTTTCTCAACGACTTCTCTTTCTTTATGTGAATTATTTTCAACATATTCATCATTCAGGATTCTTATCCTATTTTGATATTTTTCAAAATGATCGTTTCCTGATTTTGATAATTTCTCTATTACATCATCTGTTAACAATGAAACTAAAAAAGTTATTTGTTTATCATCGTATGTTCTTACCACTTCATCAAATACAACTGTGCAGTCCTTATTATCATTCTTCAAATTCCTAATAATGCTTTCTACCTGCTCATCAGGTATTAATGACATATCTATGTCAAAATTTGCAGTACCCATGTCATCAATATCTAAATAATGCTTAGCATCCAGTTTCCCTCTTGGGTTAGTAATTAAATTTACTACACTTGTCGGAGTTGTACTTTCTACATATAGAATATTGTAAATTCCTAAAGTATATAAGCCTCGTACATAATTAGTATCCTCATCTTTTCTTGCTACTACTATAATATTTAACTTTGGATATTTATCAGTTATTCTATCAAATATAAATAATGGCATCTGCCTATCTTCTAAATGATCATTTACAACTAGTACATCAAATTTCTCTTCAGCTAATTTTCTTTCTATGCCATTATAATCATATTCACGACTGTATTCAAACCCACAGTCATCAATTGTTTCCTTATACTTGCTTAAAATTCTCTCTTCATTAGATTTTTTTTCACTTTGACTTAAAGCAAATAAAATATTTATCATATTCCTACTACACTCCATTCTACAAGATAAAATTAACAACAGGTGGTAGTAGCCATAGAACTAGTAACATAATTATAGCTACTCTTTTATAAAATTGCCCTGCTACTTTTCTAGGTATATTATTTAATCCTAAAATACTATTCAGAACTCCTAATATAAATAGTACCGAACATATGGCTATACTATTATTCCTTAAGAATAAAATGAATCTGTACATTCCTATATAGAAAGAATCAATTGAACCTGCATTAGGGGTATTCTGATAATAAATTATAAATATTGGTACATTCATAAAAACTATAAATACCACAGTTAAAATAACAGAACCAATAATGTAAGCCTTTCTCCTACTAAGACTTTTTGAACCAATTGTTCCTGCTAGGAATATGTTAGTGATTAAAATAAACATATAGAAAGGCACTGCATATTTTCTAAACGACAGTGCCAATCTAAAAAGTCCTTCGACAGCATTTTTTTTAATATCTGTAAAGCTATTAATTTTTTCAGTACTTCTACTTGTACTTGATAGTATAGCATTAACAACTGCATCTATATCTTCATCTGACACTCCTTCAATTTTACTTTCCTTAATCTTATTTCTTATTTCTATATTCTGATTGCTAATCTTATCCTCTATGCTATTGATAGATTCCTCAGCAAATGTATTCATTGTTAAAAGTAACATTATCATAACTATGAGTAGTATTTTTTTCATTCCTTATTACCCCTTAATTACTAATATAGTTTCACTTTTTATATATTCTATTGGCATTTGATAAATAGCGTTTTCGCTTTTAATTATCAATATTTCACCGTAACCTTCAGCTTCTGAAGTTACTGAACCAATAAAGTTTCCTGATACGAAACCATATTTATAACTTTCACAGCTTATTCGATCACCTAATTTACAGGACTGAGAATTACACATTATATTTGTCTTATTAACATTAAACTTTTCCGCTAGTTTCTTTAGAAGCAAATTATTCTGAGCTTCTTCAAAACTAATATCTAACGACTGCATTTCTTCAATTATTTTATTTCTTTGAGCAGAATTTATTTTCAATTTTGGTACTACCTCTTTAACAATAAATATTGTTCCAGTTAGAAATAAGCTTGTTAGTACAATTTTCAACATGAATTCACCCTCTTTAATTTTATTCCTATTCAACTACATATTATCATATTTTATACTATGCGACAACAATATATATGTTTAGTTTATGAGATTGAATTCTATCAATTCGTCATCTAAAGTTTTAAATCCAATGATATCAAGATTATTCTTAGTATTAAATTCTACTATCAGAAGTTTAGATTGACCTTGCAAAACAGTATACTCTTCACCAAAATCAGTTTTTTGCATATTTAATATTTTGTGAGTTACATTTTGTTTATTAAACGAGCCATAAATTGAATCTGGTGTACCTTTTAAAATAAGTGGTTTATAACTATTATTCGTTATTAAAATTTTATATGCTACAAGATCTCCTATATGATACCTTTCTATGATATTAAGTTTTATACTTTGACATTCAATCTCCATATCAACTATTACCTTTTCACTTAGTCCATTCAGAGTGATAAAGTACTTTCCATCATTCTGATTCTTTATTATAGATAAACGTTCTGGAGTATAACTATTATTTCCATTCATATTTATCCTTGTAATGACGTACTTGTCTAGTCCTTTTTCATCAATACTAGATATTACATAATCTTTTCTGCTTTTTCTTGAATATAGTTTTTTAAATAACTCAAACGACATTCCAAATGTATCAGTATAATCTTTATCTAACATTTCATACGCTTTCTCATACTGACCTGAATAAATATAAGAATCGTAGTTGTGAAGTATTCCAATTAATAATTTTAATCTTCTATCTTTATCACTAACAATTTTTATTTTTCTTATCACTTTATTTACTAATAGGTTATCTCCCTCTAGGCCTAATTCTTCTGCCTCTGCATAATAACTCTCTTCAATTTTTAATTCATTACTATTTTCTTTTTCTAGTTGCTTTAGTTCCATTTGATTGAGCTTAGCAAAAATTAATAATATGAGAATCAGCGGTAAGATTAAAATTATGATTTTCCTTTTATGGGATATCATCTATGTTCTCACCTCCTGGTGAATAATATAAATATAGCTTAGTCTCATCAATAAACTTCTCTTTAACTATTTTAAAATTTAACACTACTGTTTCTGAATTCTCCATTTCTATAACCAAAGGAATTATTATAGTATTTCCTAAGCTCAAGATACCTTTATTACTTATTTTACAGTACTTGATATTTTCTACTTTAGAAATATCCTTTGTAAATTCATTAAATGTTGAAAATCTGAAAATACCATATACATCTAGAAATATATCTTGATTTAAAGAAAAGTATTCTTCTAATTTATTATCATACTTAATAATATCGTTATTAATCGTTTCTATTAAAGATACTGACAATTTTAAGTTATTAGATATTTTTTCTATGTCATCGATGGTAATATCATATCTCCAAAAAAACACATCTAAACCGGTTATATAAATTTCCTCAGCCGAAGAATCCTTTAAGGCAAATTTCTCCGAGTCTATGTCAGCGTTTAAGGTTACTTTGTTGTTTGTGTCAATTAGAAGATTTATATCTCTAATATCCTCAGAATATTCATCTGCAGATATATTAGTCTCAAAATCTAAATTGTAATCAAACATATTAACACTAATAAATACTTTCTCATTTAAAACCTCAAAAGCATTTATGTGAAACCCTCTAGGAGTATCAAAGGAAAATTCTTTTTCGAATTTTTCTATGGTATAGTCCATTCTTTCACAAAAACTTTTATTTATCATTCTATATGCATTAATATAGTCATTAGTATTGATATATTCAACAAACTGATTTATTATTATTTGGGCATCAGAATACTTTTCTAGATTATTACCGTATCTTTTTTCAGTTTCTGTTTTATATATCTTATCTATTTTTTTCCCGTACAACTCTGCTAATTCATCACTATCTGTTGTTTCTGAAATATTGACTTCTAGATTCTCAATTTCTCTTTCTTCGGATATTTTTTCTAAATCTAAATAATCACCAAAAGTATACATTATGATAAAAATCAGAAATAAGATTATTGACAAAACTAATAGCGTTTTCTTTAATTTTTCCATTTACTGATTTACACTCCCTACTACATTATCATCTTTGAAATTTACATACACTCTCCTAAAATACTTAAAGTTAGTAGATTTATTACCCTTATAAGATGTACCATCATTGTATGAAATTAAAACTCTTCCGGCTCGATGGGTAGAATCCTTAAAATGACGTCCCCCACAATGTATAAAAACATTCTTACCATTAACCTTCCCGGCATATATCCCCACATGATTATAACCTTTATTACCTAAATTAAGGAATCCTAGATCTCCTATTTTTAGTTCGCTCTCCGTTATTGGATAAGTATTTGCTACCTGAGAGGATGTACCTCCACCTTTAGCAAGAACTGTACCAAGCATTTGATAATATACCCAATCTACGAAACCGCTACAGTCCATACCATATGGTAAAACTTTATTAGTTGCCCAATTTGCCTTAGCTGATACAACTTTTGGTTTTCCCCATTCAGGATTTGCTCCTTTTTTAGGATATTTACCTCCCCAAAAATAGTATAAATCCAATAGAGACATCGCTGTATCAAGTAAATCTGCTCTAGTCCAATCTCCTTGAATAATAGGTATGTTAGGGTTAAAAGGAGTACCTTGTATTCCACCATTTTCTATACCTATTATAGCTATCGTGTTTATTAAGTCCTCAACCAGATATTGAGTATCTGGCATAGCATTTACTACTGAAGAAAGTAGGCCTATATCTACTACAGTTGCTTTATTTTCTTCAAAAACACCTGTTATTCTATCAATCCTAGGTTCTTGTTCAACAGATTTAGCTATATCCATGACTATTTTTTGTTTTTTTCTATAATACGAATAATATGTATCCGTATGAGTTTCATAATCACCTGGTCCAATTTTTACTCTATGCCTATAAGTTCTACTGGTAACGTTATACGGTTCGCTCCAGTCCTCATCTTTTGTAACTACATCTTCATCGTATGAAAAAGTATAGTCATTAAAAACACCTTCTACTTTCTTTAAATATGGAAGGGGGTATCTTTTTTCAGTGTGTGTAATTGTAATTGTTTCATCTTCGTCACCATCACATACTCTTTTTACATAATGATATTCTGAATTTGTAACATCCTTAGAGTATGAATCATATCCCCATTCATATTTAGGACTCATATAATCTTCTACTTGATTAATTATATTGTCATTATCAATAATAATATCTATACCTGCAATCAATTTCCATTGCAGTCTGTATGGATATGATGCATTATATAATTTTAGCTCGTAATCTTCTTCCCAAGTATCTATATCTCTATCTCCATCATCTATTACAGTCTCTTTAACTTCAATTTTAATTTTTTTGTTTGATTCTATACTTTTCTTTTCAGAATCAATATAATCAGGAATTTTTCTAGGATTTATTGTACTTCCACTTGCCATAATTTCTTCTATTTCTTCATCTGTTAAGTTTTTGGACCATTCTTGCATTTTCTCTATATCACTGACTAAAGATGAACTAAAAGTATTACTAAACCAAGTGAATATACTACTAGACCCCCCTATAATTAATGAAACTACAATTATGCCCCCAATAATAGGTAGTGCGTTTACACCTAAAAAAGCTAGTAATTTTCCTAATATTTTTTTTAGTATTACATTTTTGATTAATTGTTTTGTCTCTTCACTAGCAATATTTTTTAATCTTTTACTCATACTAATACCTCATGATAGAAATCTTTGGGAAGCTCATTATAGCTTCCCAAAGATTTTATTATTGAATATCGTTTATACTAGAATTATATTTGTTAGTATTATTGAATTGTGCAATCAAATTCTTTATATCATTTTTTTCACTTATAATTTTAGATATTTCAAATTCGACTGCTTTTTCTAACTCATAGCTTGAGAATGACTGCTTATTTTGAATTGCATAAGCATTATGCAAATCTATATCAGTCATACCTCTAGTTCCATTAAGTAGTATCCCTCCTGTTGAATCAGACTGGAGATGATACACTTGGCCATTCATTTCCATTCCTTTATTAATATAACTTTCAGGAATAGGTGCATTGCCAAGGAAATTATTATTACTTACATCGTATACTCCATATTCACCAGTCATTGATGAACTATCTAATGATACTGTAACCATCATTTGTGAATTCGGCTCTATTTTCTCTACTATTCGTTCTCCAAATCTTTGTTGTGGTTCGGTGAAATATTGAGTATTTGAAGGTGCTTTATTATAAAATCCATTTCCTTCTAATGCATACTTCACCTGATCTTCCAATATTTTTCCATTTTCAATTTTTACAGGGGCCATTTCAAGTTGATTTCCTGATAAAGTTTGTTTCCCTGGACCATAACCTATTGCTTGTCTATCTCCGTTATTTGATAAACTGAAATAAGTTGTTCCTGTGGCACTTGCTAATGAATATCCTGAACCACTTAATCCCATCAACTGATTTGGATCCATATTTGTATCCCAATTCGTTACCATGGATAAATTTTCTGAACTTTTACTTGCCATACTCAGTAGTTCAGAATCCATATTGAAATACATATCAGTACCTTCAAATGGTTTCTGAGCTCCATTTACTACTAAGTTATCCAAACCTAAATTATTTCTCATATTACTCATATTCTGTATTTCTTTCGTCTGTAAACTATTAAATTGAGTGTCCCTTATTTTACCAAAATTTTTAGACAGATTTTTATTATAATATGGACTATTTGAATCTAATAGTCCACCACTTGTTAATTCCGCGAATAGATTAGAAGCTTCAAGGGAACCTGTCTTTAATCCTTCTTTGTCTATAACCATATTTGCAGTATCAAATATAGATGAAGAAAGTTCTGCTTGGGCGAAATCATTTGCATTTCTCATTAACTGATCTTTTCTACTATCACTTAGAGCTAATTCACCATTATTGAAAGTTACTTTCCTTGTGGAAGGTTTACTTACGGTAGAGTCACCTTTTCCTACACGTAATATTTTTTTACCTTCATTTGTGTTCTTATATAAGACTGATTGATTTTTGTCTATATATAGTTCTGCATCTTTAACACCTTGAATTTCTTCAGATGACAAATTATTATTTGATAATAAAGAGTAACTAAGATTACCTAAATTAGGCATCCCGAAGTTATCAAATATTTTCTCTGCCATTCTTGCTCTTTGTTCTTTTTCTTTATACTTAGTATTCTGTAATACTGGTGACGTAATCCCCAGCTTCTTATCTTTTTCTGACTGATGTGATTGTGATAATTTAACTAAATCATAGGTTCCTTTTGAAGTAGAAATCGCACTTGATGTTATAGAGCCCACTTTATCACCAATTTGACTACCTAAGTATCCGGCTCCGGCTCCCATCATAATTGCTGTTGATGGGTTTCCAAAAGCCATTGCTCCTGCAGTAGTACCTAAACCAAAGGTTACTCCGGTGTATGTCGAAGCTAATCCCCTTAGTGTATTCTTTCTTGCAGTGTTTAATCTATTCTTAACATCAGCTTCAGTGATAACTTTCCCTCTATTATTTATTGTAGAAAGTTGACCCGTTTTAGGATCTATACTGCCAGACTCTCTTAATTGTTTATAATCACCTAATGCTCCAACACCTTGAGATAATCCTTCTTTAAAGTTTGACACTCCTCTTTTTAAGCCTTGGACACCCATCGTTCCTACTCTATACGCTCCATAAAGCATACCTATACCTGCCATAGCTTTTGCACCACCAACTCTTCCTTCAAGTCCCAAAAATCCTTTTAAAGTAGATGTAAATGGTATTACAAAGGCGAATGCTGTCATTACATACATCGCTTGAGAAAATGACATTTCTTGCCCAGTTACACTTGAAGAAGAAAAATATGCAATTGATATTGCTACAGTCATACATATAGAATGTATAGTCTGGGTAAAGATATTACTATTGATCTCTTGGAACCACATTGCAACAGCACCCCTTTTAAAAGGATGTATTACTGAGATGATTGGAAAGCACACAAATAAAAACGAAATGGATATATCTCTAATAAAGTAATAAAACACCATCCATACGTTTATAAATACTGCCATCAAATATGTTACTGCATGTACCGTTGTTCCAGTATCAAAGGCTTGTTTTTTCATATAATTTAATATTAAGCCTTGTTTCAATAACTCTTGATCTCCATTAATAATTCCTACAACTGCTGAATACATAATTTTTACCAAAGAATTATTAACTAAAATTATTACATCTAATATACTAGGCATACATGTCAGTAATAAAAAGACAAATAGTAATTTTGTTCCAAAATCTTTCATTTGAGCCTTTCTGATTGGATTATCACCTGCTCTTTGCAAGAAAAAAGTAAATAACAATCCTATTGGAATCATGAAAACTTCAGTTATATCATTAAATAATAAATATAACGAAGCCAATGTTTTTGTAATGCTATCAGCAGGACCTTTATTCATAGTAAGAACGCTTCCCTGATTATATACTACAGAATCTATTCTATTTACTAATCCGGATTCAAAAAACACAGCATCTAAAATTGTTGCAAATTGTCTTAAAAAAAAGGATAACACCGTATCTAGTACTGTAGTTGTAGCATCCATTATTATACCTGCATGAGTTGAATCCATGAAAAGCAGAATCAGTATTCCTAAAGTTATAAAGTACTTCTTACTCAAAATAAATTTTCTTACTTTATTATCTTTATGCATTACTATGCACCTACCCTCTTGTTTATCTTGTTTTGATTTGTTTCGATAAACTCCCACTCAAAATCAGGTATCTCTACTTTCAATTTAATACTGTTACTACTAACTTTTAGTAAACCCTCTCCTCGTATACAGTTTTTCAAATATTGTGCCTCACTATTTTTTAACTTAAATACTTTTGCAATATTTTCCAGAGATGTATCATCTGGAGGTAAAAATAGTTTTGTAGCAGAGTTTTCAATAATTGGTTTTGTATCCTCAGTGTAAAATGTATCAAACTGCTGAGTAACCACTACAAAACTAGTATTTTTCTTTCTTGCTCTTCTAAATCCTTTTACTAAAAACTTGACCGAATCTTCATAAGGTGCTAATCTCCATGCCTCATCAATTATCATTCTGATTTTATGCCCCTTATTATTTTTTTTAATAACTTGCTCCCATAAAAATTCACAAATTATATGCTGTGCAATTGGAAGCTCAGTTTCTTCATTTAATTCGCTTACATCAAAGTTTACAAATGGAATATCCTTAGTTATTTTAACTGTGCTTTGTCCATCAAAGCATGTGAATGTACCATTTTCTTCTTTACTAAATTTCTTTAATATTAAAAGTAAGTAATCATAATATGGTGTAAATGTATCTGTGACATTACTTTTTGAATGACTTTTTAACTCACGATAAAAATCTGAAAAGGTTGGCATTTGCTTCTTTATTTTACCTAGAGATAATCCTTCTTCAGAACTATCTACATCTTCATATAAAGACTCCACTTTGTCAGTTATATGTAAAGGTCTGTAAACCTCTACAACGGCATTTCTTATTAATTCTCTTGATGTGTCATCATAGAATTTATTTTTCCCAGATTGTCCTTTAGCCATTGTCATTATCATTCCAGTTACACTATCTATTTTCTTTTGCAACAGGACTTTCTTTTCTATAACTTTCGTTATTTTATTCTCAATTTCATCTGCTTCAATATCGAAAAAATTGATAATAGTCTCCGTATCATATGCTATTCTTATTATCTCTCCTCCTAGTTGAAGGCATGTGTGATTATATTCAGGTTCAACATCTATAGAAAAGTTTTGAATAACATCAAGAGTTGCACTTCTTGATGATAATGCCTTCATAAAAGAAGATTTTCCACCACCAGATTCTGCAAAAATAACAAAGTTATAGTTTGATAATTCTTCTGAAAAATTATTGTAAATTACAGGTAAACCATTATCTTTATTAACTCCAATTGGTACTCCACCGATGTGATTGAGATTTCCAGATGTAAAAGGAAAAATACAAGCTAATGAACGTTTATCAAAAATATGATTTTCTGTAAATTTATTGATCATTAACGGTTTATTACTCCTGAATACATCTTCTTGTGAAAATACAGCTGATCTAATACCTATATCAGTTTGCCCCATGATGCTCTTTAATTGGTCAGCATTATTATTTAATCCACGTAATGTTTTATCATAAATCGTGGAAAGTATAGTAACATTATATAATTTATTAAGACCATCCCTTATTTCTGCTCTCAGTCTACTTGCTTCATTAGTCTTACTTGCCATATCATCGGTACGGTTACTTCCTTCTGAAGTGAGTACCTCAGTTTCGAAGTTTGTTCTAGCTTTAGATAGTTCTCTCTTGGCTGTCTCTGTATCTATTGGATCTATTGAAATACTAGTTTCTATGTTTCCAAAACTGTATAGTTCATGAAGAAATGAAGCAAACAGTACTGATTCCGGCAAAAATCCTACATATAGATTTTTCATATAATATTGATCACCCATAATAGCATATCGAGGGTCAGTCTCAAAATCTATAGTATCAGAAGACAATAAATCTTTTAGCTTCCTTTGATTTTCTTCTAATATTGATTTAGAATTTTCTTCTACTTTAAGCTTCTCTTCCTTAGCATGATTGAAAATTTTTCTTTTTTTACGAAGTTTAATCAAGAATTAATCCTCCTTCCTTAATTTCGCCTTTCTTTTCATTTAATCCATCTTCTAACTTTTGTAACTCATCTACTCTTCTTTTAAGTGCTTTAACTTCTACTGCTTCTGAAGAAGTATATAAATGACTGAAATTATTAGCAATTGCTTTTTTGTATTTGTAAACTTCACTGTCACCTCTATTATAAGTTCTATAATAGAGCTCCCCTATTTCATGCCCAGTTAACACCTTTGAATTTAGACCACATCTATGAAGAGAACCAATAATTGACTCCGCTTTATTGCTTAAATCATAGAATGCATTAACTAAAATTTCTTCATCTGTAAGATTTTCTTTATATTGCGATGCATTATGATAATACGGAAAGCATATATAATACTTTTTATCAAGAATATTTTCATTTTCACACTTACTTAAAATATAATTATTAAGTTTTATCCCATACTCATATTGACTTCTCAACTTATCTAATTTATCTTTTACTTCTTCAATTTTTTTAGTATTATCTTTCTTACTTATTAACATATTCAATTTAGATTGTTCATGCATAATTGATTTTTCAATTCTTTTTAAATTTTCAGTATATTGTACTGCAAAATTATCGATTTCAATTTTTCTACTCTGTACTACAATTTTTATTTTATAATCTAAACCATTTAAAAGTGTCTGAAAACCACTTTCTAATGATTCTCTGTCACTAACATCTGTTAAATTATAATTAATACCATCTACTGATACTATTCCAAGATATACATTCCTTACATCCTCTATCACAACACCAATGGGATTGTCTGTGCTAAACGTTTTTATCATATCAAAATCAATCATCTTATCTAGACCATCAAAATTTCTTTGCTTAGATTTTGCTTTATTTTGTTTTTCGTTAGTTTTATTCGAAAGTCTATTTTGTTTTCTTAACAAAATAACTAAAAATACAATCCCATACAGTACAGCAATAAGCATCACAACTATTTTAATTTTATTTATCATCTCAAGCATTTATCTTCTTCCTTTTATATACGTTTTTTTACTATAATTATATCTAATCCTTCTTAATAGATATTTGTCCAAATCCATTCCTCCGGCCTCAAATCTATACTTCGGATATTGAAAGTTAGCTAGAATATACGCTAAAATGTTTAGTGGGAGTCCTAGTACAGGAAATAACCACCATAATGAAAAAGCTTTACTTACAAGAGAACATACTAGAGTCATACATCCGCAGTATATTAAAGATTTTTTATTGAAATGAAGATTCAATTGCTTAATGCTAAACAATCTTTCCTCTCCACCCATTTTAGTTGGTATCGGATACATTAAAATTCCTCCTTAATAGAAAATTGGATATAGTAAAAACTATATCCATTAGACTTAATTAAATAAACTTATGTTCGTAGTTAAGAATGTAAACATTTTAAAATAACTACCTAAGAACAATATTCCTAGTACAACAAATACGACTTGTGTCCTGACAACAGCTTTCTTCTGGGGATTTTCTCCTGCTCCTGCAATAGCTAAAGCAAGGAATGGTCCTCTAATCATAATAAATACAGTTACTATTATTACTATAAGATCAACAGCTCCTCTTCCCAAACCATAAACAGTACTCTTCAAATTGTCATTCTTATCTAATGTGTCATCAGCATTCATTACTTTCTCTACTGTTTCACTTATGTTTGTAGCATATGACGTCTGCAAACTACAAATCCCCGTAAATAGCATAAAAATCATTGTTAATATTATTAAACGTTTCATTTTGCCCCCCTAATTATTTTCTTTACTTTTATTTTATTTTTTTTCTTGCTTATCTGTATAAAAACAAATTTTCCAGTAATCGCATATGTATTATTCATATCTATTTCTATTATCGCAGATTCATCTCTGACGATTGCCACATTACCGCAACTTGATTCAACATATACTTTTACTAGTTTATTATTAATTGTCTCAGCTTTTAAGAGATCCGCAAGTGTTATAACACGTTTCTTATACTTGTCTTTTGCTGAAGAAATAATCACTCTCTTTTTACGATATAATTTAACGGGTCTCTTAATATTGTCCTCCTTTCTAAAACCATTTTTTTTACTATCCTCAATAGAATAGGATAATTTATTGTAAAGAATATTCATTTCATCAACTCCAATCAAGCTTATTTTAATACAATTTTAACACAATATATATATTTAATCAACATCGTATAAAAAGTAGAAATTCAAAATCGAATCTCTACTTTCCTGTCGTAAATGCAAGCCCTTGGCTTTTTCTATAGCCTCTTTTCTTTATGTTTATTTTTGTTTTCGTGTTTGAGGAATAAGTGGTGCCTATGTCTCTATCAATAGCCTCGCTTCCACTGACATTAAGTTGTCTATCATCTCCATTTTCAAGTTGCTCACTAATTAATACACTCTCATCGATTTTATCATCTAACTTTTTTACCTCTTCAGTGATTTTCGACTCTTCAATGACTTCCTTTTTATCTTCTGAATATGATTCCACCATTTGCTCATCACTAACATTATCCGAGTCGACTTTAGAATTTATTGCAGATATATTAGTATTAGTTTGAACAACCGTATCTTTGTTAACATATGGAATAGTTGGTATCTGAGCAATTTTAGGCTGTGTCATTGAGATTGTTAATAGCTCCTTTAAATCTGATATTCTTTTTTCATAATACAACGTTAAATCAGCAACTTCTTTTTCATGTAATTCAAGTTCTACAAGTTGACCTGTGGTAAATTTTTTTACTAAGTCATTTATTGACCCACTAACATTCTTAGAGCTTTCTATCCATTGCTCAGTTTCAGGTCTTAAATTAGTGTCGAAATAAACTGTATATTTTTTGCCGTTTTTGACATTCCTATTACTTCTTCCCATATATCTTTTCAGCCTCGCTTTCGATCAGCCTTATGATAAGATTTGAAGTATACTTTTGCTCATTTAACAGAGTTAAAGCTTCAGAGCTAATTTTTTCTGGTAACTGAACATTGATTCTTTCACCGGGAAAATAAGGTTTTTTCCTCATTCTAGCCATTGACAATTACACCTTCTTCCTCAGCTAACTCCAAATAGTCTTCTAATTCATTATAATACCCGACTACATTCAAAGCCACAGGATTAGGCTTTGATATAGCTATCACTATCTGAGGATTAATATCATCTTCTGCTAATACTCTCTTTACTTCATCAACTACAACCCTAATCATACTTCCACCACCAAGAAGATAAATTTTTCTTATTTTACCTTTAATCTCGTTGGTGTTTATTATATCTTGCAGACTCTCTGCAATTTCTTTTGCATATGCCTTTGCACTTCTTCTAAAATCTTCTAGGACGTTTATATCTGTCCCCGGAATATATCCATCTTTTCCTCCTCTTCTTCCTTTTGGCTTTAATGCTTCTTCAATATCTTTTCTAGTAAGCTTATCTATTTTAGGATTCTTATTTTTTAAAGCAGTTATTGTGTCATTCATAACATGGCCTATTCCTTTTTTTATTCCATCAGATAAATTAGGTAGAGTTCTATGCTCTACCACTAGTGGTTCGTCATCATACCCAAACTCTTCTTCGTTTATAACTTCTAAAAACATTTTTCCAATAACTTCTGTAGTAAACGCTCCCATATCTATAAAGAATATAGAAGTATCGAGTAACTCTTCTGGACTCTTGTTTTGAAATTCATTTTCAACATTATTTAAAATGTAATTTGCTGAAGATTCCCCTTCAACAAATACTTTTGTTAGACCTATTCTGATTTCAAGCTCAGTAGGAAATCTATTATTTTCAAACCATGGATGATTAAACTTCACAATATGATTTCCTAAAAAGTATTCTTTGAATTTTTCTCTCTGTTCAGGTATCATCCATTCATGGAATGGTAAACCAGTACCTAAATTTATACCTAAAGTCTTAATATCAGCAATATTTTTCTTTTGCTTATTTAATGAGTAAAGCATACTATACGCAATACTCCCTAACATTGAATCTACCAATTGTGGATCATTTCCCTTCATCTTATCAGTTCTAGGTCTTCTTGATGCACCGTTTTGTGCTGTCATTTTTCCAAGTAAGAATCTATTACCTATTTCTGAATAATCATCACTATTTCTATTATCTAATTTATCGAAATTTCTTATAACCGTAATGTCAAGTTTCGATAATCCGCTTCCTGACAGATTTTCATCTTGAGTATAATTTACCTTAGAAGCACTAGCTACAATATTATCAAATGCCATTATAGTACCATCTGGCATTTTAGATTTTATCGTGGAGTTCCCTCCATCTATGCTTATGTTAAAATAGTTATCCATACTTACTTCCCCTTTTCTTTAAATTTATTTGTTTGTTTAGCTATGTTATTTTAAAGCTTTCTGATTACTTCTCTGTGATAATTCTTTATATTATATAAACAATATTAACACAATGTATATGTTTAGTCAAACATGTTTTTAATATTGTCGCATAGTTTCTGTTTTTTTGATATAATTAATATAGAAACTTTCATGAAAGGTGGTATTTAGATGTTTCCTAATTTATTAGATGAATTAATTCACGATTTTAAATGGGATTTAACAAACAAGAAAAAACTAAATCAATCTGCAATAAGAGATTCTAATTTTGAAATCATAGCATTTTTCAATTTCATATACACTACTTCATCAAAGAAATCATTTAAAAATTTAAAAGAAAATGATATAGAAAGATATATTGAATTTTGTATTCAAAAGGGAGTTCAAAAGAAAACTATAAACGAGAAAATAAGAACAATTAGAAAATTTTACAACTATCTAATTGATGATAGACAGATATTGAGCTATAACCCAACTTCTTGTATATATTATTTTAAGATTGAGGCTCCATCTAGCCCTAAATTCATTTCCAGAAAAGAAGTAGAAAAGGTTATCCGCGTTCTATCAGAACGTGCTAAAAGTCCCATAAATAGTAATATCAATGATGAAGGTATCAGAGATATAGCAATTTCTCAAATGATGGCTTACTTGGGACTTAAATTAAAGGATATTCTAAATCTACGTGTAGATGATGTATCCCTGATTAATAAAAAAATCCGTTTAAATTATAAAGGGGAGAATAGATTCGTTAACATATCTTCAAATTTAATGATGAGTTTGCTTAAATATGAAAGTATGTCTTATTATTTTCCTGATGAATCAAATTATTACTTTAAGTCATACTCTGGCCATAAATATTGTGCTAGAACTTTTCAAAGACACTTTAAAGAAGCGGTATTAATATCAGGACTTAATAAAACTTTAACTCCAAGTTCTCTAAAAAATAGCTATGCTTATTATATGGCTTTAGAAAACTCAGAAGATGAGTTAAAGAAAATTTTAAATCAAGATAAAGTTACACAATATTATGATAATAATCCGAATCTAGAAAGCGAGGAATAGATGACTACTATAGAAAATTTGAGAGATAAATTTAATTACAGAATGGTAGATTTAAAGTTAGTTAATATATATAGTGATAAAATATTGAAATACCATAAATATGACATACTGTCCGGGTATTATATATCCTTAATTAAACACGATGAACTCCTTTACGTATTTACTGAAAGTTCTACAGCGTATAAAATTGATCTAAATGAAGTTTCAAAGACCTCACTGAGTGATTTGTTTTATATGGTAAGGCCCAGAAAAATCATATTTAATTATTCAGATCTCAGTAAACATCTCATTAATTTTGAAAAACATAAGGGTTTATATGATTTACAACTAGTGGCAAAAATTATACTAGGATTCTCGGCAAGCAGTATTGATGAGCTTTTCAGTCTATTTGCTAATAAACATTTAGAAGAAGGTATTGAGTCCGACTTATTTTTATTATTTGACATTAAAGATATTTTTAATGAATTTTTGTATGAAAATAAACTTTTCGATTTAGTAAACTTTGAGCACCAGATATTAATTCTAGTACACAATATGATGGCAAAAGGGTTACCCTACAATCCTGATAGATTCAGCAAATTTGTTGTTGATATTGAAAAAGAATATTCAAGAAATAAATTATTTTTTGAAAAATCCTACAATTCTAACTATGATGATGTTGAATCAATTTTTCTAGCTAACAGTAATCTCCTTTCAATAAATGAAGATATTTTGCTTGATTCACATGACACAGCATTGCTTGAAGCAGTTAAAACTTATAGATTGAAATCTGCTCTCAATAATTTTAACACTGCAATAAAAAATGATAAAAGAGTCTTTATAAATTATAATACATTCAATGAGTATAATAATATTGATAATATTAAATTGGAAAATGAGTTTGCATTTTTAGAAGATGATAAAAAAGTATTCGTCCGCGGAAAACTTAACAACTTATTTTGGAATATTTTCATAATTTGTAGTAATATTGATTATTTAAATGATTTTACATCAAAAGAAAACCTTTTTTTATTCTTATCTAAAAAGATATTCAATAAGGATAACACTTATAATAAAGTACTAACTGAAGCTTTTTTATTAGGTCTACTTCAGGGATATGTGCAACCTGATGATATGATTTCATTCCTACTATATGAATTTAAAATTTCGATTACTGAAGAAAAAGTATTAGAAATTGAGAAGTTATTCGTAAAAAATGTTCCTGATATTATTTACAATATTGAAAATTTTACTAAAGAACGTTACTTGGGGAGATATTCATTTTCGGGTAATTTAAAACTTTTCAACTATATTGAACTTATTAAAGCAGATATAATAAAGAAAACTTTAGTAAATATAGCTAATAATATAATCAATTTCAACTCTACAAATAAATACTTGATAGAACTAATACACTATCAAGATGATACTTTTATAATAGAGTCAGATCCAGAATGTTCTAATACAGCTTTCGATATTTTAAGTAGAGTGCTTCCTATTGAATATGAGAAGTTTTGTAGAAACAATACTTCTTGTTCTATAACATCTAATGACTGTTATATTATACTTTAGAACAAAAAAAAGGCACGGTGCCTTTTTTTATTTTCGAACCTTCCGTTTTACTGCAAAAAAAATAGAGCATCATACTTTACTTGTCATTAAAGAAAGTATGATGCTTTATTTTAGTTATTATATTTTAACCAAAGTTCATAATTTTCAACATCTATATGATGTTCTCTTTTTAGTATGCATTTATTTAACTTCGATACTTCTCGAATATCTGCTAGAGCTTTCTTTATCTTTATATTTATTTCTTTCTTCTCGCTCTTATCATGGCAATTATTCAAGTCTATTGTTAGCTTATCATATATTACATACAGTTCTGATAATCCCTCAACTTCTTCAAAACCGTTTACAGTGTGTCTCAATACTCTCAATCTCTTGTATTCTTCTTTTTCTAAATGTTTAATCTTATATAAATCATCAGCTGTTACTCCTAATACATCGGCAATTTGTAGAACTGTTTTCAATGTAGGTGTATTAAGAGGTTGTTCTATTGAACCAAATCGCTGTTCAGTAATACCTAATGCTTGGCCAACGAGTTTTTGTGAAATTTCCTTTCCCATTCTTATTTTCTTAAGGCTACTCACAATAATTGGTACGAACTTATCTTTATTCTCTATATAATGTTTTATTTTTAAACTATCAATTTTTCTAAGAAGTCCGACTTCGCTTCTTCTGTCTAAAACTTGCTCCCCACAATTTAAACATTCAAAACCCTCTGTTTCAATATATTCAATTTCATCGTAAATCTTCGCCGGGTAATCAATCCAAGTTTCTTCAAAATCAGAACTCCCACAATTTTTACACTTCATTCTTTCCCTCCATACTTGTTGTTATATCAATACTATTTAAGTTAATATTCAATATTTCTTCTTTTTTTACGCTTTCACTATTCAGTATATCATAATCTTCATTGATTATTAAATTATCCTCGAATACTAAATTGTCTATATCCTTCAATAGTAAACTATTATCTATAACATTTTTCTTTTCCTTATTTTCTTTCTTAATGATTTCATCCGAATCAGTATTACTGCTATCTAAAATCAATACATCATTATCTAAGCTTATTTCCATACTGTTTTCATCTGAGAAATTTTCACTACCTTCTTCTTCAGGAATAAATAATTCTAGATTACTAACATCAACTAATGATAAATCTTGAATTTCTTTTTCTTGATTATCAATAGCTTCTATAATCTCTAATGGAATTTCACTATTTGTGGCAATACTTGTATTAATATTGTTTGGTGTTAACTCTATATCTAATACCTCTTCTATAGTTTCCTGTACTGGCTTATCAGACAATAATTTTTCAGCCTCATGAACTGGATTGAATTTTTCAAAATTGAAATTTGACTTATTAGGGTCCTCACGCATTTGAACAAAGTCAGTAATACCTTTTCCTCGTTTTAATCTACCTTTCTTGTTAGTATATACATAAATAGCTTCCTTGAAATGTAGGTCTTGTATATCTTTCTCTGAAATTATAGATTCCTCTTTCATTGTCCCTCTGTGTGTCTCACTATATTTAGGACTATCAGATAGTACTGAGGTAGACATTATACCTGTCTGCATCTCAAAGTTTTTATAATATCCTAAATACTCACTCCAGTGTTTTCTATCATCCAGTTCAGAACCTGGTAATAGTATTTTCGTACTTGTATTTGTGAATATTGTCTTTCTAAATTCTTCGGATATGGAATCCAATTGTGACATTCCCTGTAATGCAATAGTCACAGAGCATTTGTATTTTCTTGCAAAAGTAAAAAAAACTTTGGTATTTTCATTAATATAGAAATCAAACTCATCGATAATTAAATAAAAAGGAATTTCTGGGTTCTCCATTTCAGAAAATCTGCTTAACACTACATTCTGTATAGATAAGATAAAGAACATGGCAAATGCCTTGCCTAGCCTTTCACCTAATTCGTTTTGTCGTGTTGCAATAGCAATACAATCACCATTCTCAAGAGCTTCGTATAAATCAATACTATTGTCATTATCACATAATATATGAGAAACTTCTTTCCTAGTAATAAAGTTATCAAGCTGATTTATAATTCCACCAATAGCCTCTTCGGTTTTTTTTCTTTGCGAACCTTGAGTAGCTCCTCTAATTACATTATTTTTATCATCTACCTTAGGAGGATAAAAATTTATAACGAAATATGATATTACACTGCTCCATAATACTTTTTTACTTTTATCATTTTTCATAGCTTCAACATATGGTATAACCTTACTTGGATCAGAAATACAATCATAAACATCCTTAAGGGTTGGTTCATTACCGTATAATATTGGATGCATTTCTTTAAGTAAAATAATTGTATTTCTAATCGCTCTTACTGATGCATTTGTAAAATAGGAGTTGCCTTTATTACTCCCCCCTGCATTATCCATACCAACAAAAATTGATGAAATAATATCACCTGTTTTGTCAGAACGTCCACCCTTAAGAGGATTGAACTTAGATACTCCTCGCTTAATTGAACTCATTGTAGGATCTATGTTATGAATATCAAACCCGTATTTTTTTGCTATCTCTACTGCCTCTGCAGGTAATCCCTCATCTGGAGCTATAACACATAGCCCCAAGTTTCTAAAAATAATTTTTCCAGAACCATGTTTATTAACTATAACATGATAGACTAAATTGTTATCATCCAGTTCTGGTAAAGTAATAAGAACATTTTCATCATCATATTCTTCATTTACAATATCATTATTTAAAATTTCATCTACTTTTTTATTATCATCCTTGATATCTTTTAATATCTGACTATTCATTATAGAAACTGTTTTAGAGCTTTCATAACATATATCAAGACTTAACAACTTATTTGTGTATTCTACTGTTTTCTCTTCCAATTCCATATTATTTTTTAATATATTTATAGTTATTTTATACTTATCATCATTAGATATCTTTGGTAATTCAATTACTCCACCATACGACTTTTTATCAATGATCTTTTCATCATAATCTCTTATACCAATTATATATTTTTCAAATCTCTTAATGAACTCATCTCTATTTCCTTCTCTTGGTTCAATCATATTAATGTTAAAATTCTTATTAAACCAATTATTAGTGATCGGCTTAGTTATTATTGCGATATTATCCTCTAAACAAGAGTATGCAATTTTTTTCATACCTTCTCTTATTTCTGCTTTCAAATAAAACAATTGCTCTAAAAATGGTATGATAAAAGTTGAAGTTTTTCCTGAACCAGTGCCACCTTGTAGGTAAACATGTTCAAACATTTTTTTTTCTGGAACAATACAGTCTTTACCTGTATCAAAGTCTTTACACAGTTTTATATCTATGGATACATCATTCTCCTCAAAAACAGTTGGTAATAATAATTCCACTTCATATTTTCTTATTTCTTTCTTGATGTCTTTATCACTTATTATCTGAAGAATTAAACCTGCCATTGGACAAATAATAAGTAGTGGCACTCCAAAAGTTACTAATCTAACATTTCCTATCATTAAACTACTTGGTATAACATCGATATTATTAATACTATACACCCAGTTACTGAAACTTAAATTTGTTAACTGAATTATATAACCTGTTACAAATACCATTGTTGAGAAAACTGAAAAAACCAAAATACTAACTCTTCTTGATGGGGCACTAAAGAACTTTCCCATCAATGATACATAATATACTCCTAGAGGATATATAATGAGTAATAAATATATGTATGTGTTCATAATATTTGGAATCAATGCATCATCTGATTGTATAGTCCTTTTTATTATCCACATTACTATACATGTAGCGATACTAATAATAAAATAGCTGACCCAACAAAAAATATCTACTTTTTTGCCATGAATTTGGTCAACTATTTTTTCGATTAACTTTTCAATTTTATTACTAATCAAAATCAACTCTTCACCACCTTAAAAATATTAGTATAGTCAAACTCAATACCATTTTTATATTTTCCTGTTAACTTCCCATTTTCTCTTATTTGTACTTTTAGTCTACTGCTCATTTGATTAAGTTCAATTGAATTATAGTTTATGTTTCTCATAGTATATAATTCTTCAACAGCTTCCTTAAATACAGGTGAAGAACTTAGGTTACTTTTTGAAATTTTTGATATATATAATATACCTTCTTCATTGGTCAATAAATACTCTTCAACGCTTTCTTTCAAGAATAGATCTTCTTGTTTAGAATAAAATATATACTTATCCCCTTCTTTAATAATCTTATTTAATAAATACATCTCCACTGTATACCTCCCACTACAATTACACAATATATATATTGTTATGTTACCACTTTCTTCTATCATGTTCAAGATGACAACTACTATAATAACTTTATGCAACTTAACATATGTGCTAATACTGGTGACAATTATATTGCTCTATTTTTAAAGCTATATCATTGAATTTTTAATAGTTACAAGCGTTTAATAGTCGAACATAAAAAGTACCATACTTATATACTTACCTACTACCATTTTTCCACTTTTTCTGCTATACTATAGCAACTGCTACTTCAACAATAGTAAAAAAAAATAGACCAGGAGACAATCCTGATCTATAACTTTCGCACTAATACACTATTAATTTCAATATTCAAAAAATATTTATAACTATAAATTCTTATATTTATTCCAAATCCTTTATAAATCTTATAACACTTCTAGTATCTTAAAATAAACACCCTTATTGAGTAAGCGTATCGAGTACACTTACGATAGAAGAATTAACTTCTACCATGTAGGCACACGGTTCAAGTATACCTATTTCAACTAATTCAAGGATTTTTTCCTCTACATCTTCTATCTCTATATTTATGTCTGCATTATGAATTAGTTGATTATTTTCTACTATGTTGATTAAGCTATCTTTCACAAAATACTTGTATAGTTTCACGTTCACTATACCCCCTTATGATTGTATTGGGTATAAGCACTTTTTCTGTTAGTAAGTAGTAAAATAATAATGTATTATGTCTTATAATAGTATACTATCTATATGCTCTTTTGTAAATATTTAGGGATTGTAATTTTCATTTTTCAGTATTTTTACTGAATTTTGCGAACTAATAAAAGTTTTAATACGGTTTATGAAAGTATTGAAAATACTGTATTTCAAGTTGATTGGAGTTTAAAAACAGTTTTAAACCATTTTTTTCACTATAAACTCAATTAGATACTAGTATAAACTATGTAATTATCTTTCAGTTATAATAAACAGTTTATGACAGTTCATGTAATCATTGATATGACTGACTTTCAAATGATATAGTTTGTATATACCTTTCTATACGTTTTATTAATTTAGTCAATATTAAGCCATATTTAACCTATTTTAATTTTTTGCATTTTTTGGTTCCACATTTTGTAAATTTTGCTTTTCCCACAACATAAACCGTTAAAAACATCACACTGATTACTTGGTATTAGCTTATCTCATAATTTATGTCTTTTATAAACAGTTTAAAACAGTCTATGTTTTAGCCACATATCTACTTAATTATTAATTCATTTAGGTATTAATATACTTATTTTTACGTTATAGTTTAAACTCCTATATATATCTTTTTATCTAGCCCTGCCTTTTTGTGTATCTCAGTATTGATAGGAAATATATATTACATATTAATTATTTTATTAAGAAATATACACTATGTAATATCATGGGTTAAAATTAAGTCCACAAGGTAGTAGTATGTGTCTCAGTATATATTGCTTATACATTTATAAGTATGCTACTTTCTACTTATTCTCCATCCCATGCTCAGTAATAGATTACTTGTATTATCGATTCATAATATCCAGTGACTCTAGATTAATCAGTATGTAACTTAATGTAAAAGTCCAATTCTTTATAAATACAGCTACACGTATAAAATATCCTAAGTGTTTCTAACTCAATAGTAGGGTCTATAAATGTCAGTAACACACGGTAACATTTAGTTAAAATGTATCTATTCAATGATTCATATTTAATGATCTAATTATCTACTTATTGTATTTATCATCTCCATTTATGTTATAATTAGTTGTGTTCTTACTCATCGTAGGATCACCACCTTTACGAGCTCGAAAGATTATTATTCTTTCGAGCTTTTTATATTCAGAATTAATATACTTACTCACCCTATCTATCTTAACCAACTTATACTATTATCCATACATATACCTTCTCCAATGTAAGCAGAAAACCGTCTCCATAAATCTAATATCATTACAGAGTTTTGATTTATTAATTAAGTCTTTATTCTATCTAGCTGTTCTAACACTATTATATTCAGTGAAGTTACTATCGATTACTTTTCATTTGCTAAGTACTTATTAGTGACATCAGAAAATATAACCTATTAGCTCAGAACTTTAATATATCATTATGTAAGAAATATATTATAGACTGTAGTACAATCATATTTATTGCATTATTGTCTACTTAATGAAATATTTCAAAAATAACCTTGAAAGTATACTTTACCTCTTCATTATTAATTTATACCTAGAATACTTTATTATTGTAACAATAGGATATGCTTATAAATTTCCCATATAATATAAAAAAACTCCTAAACCAGAACTATTGTTCTGGTTTAGGAGTTCATATTTTTTTTATGATTTTTCTTTTTCTTTTGTTTGTATTTTTAAATAATATCTGATACAATTTATTCAAAGAGTTGAAATAAGCCACTTCTACGATACGGTGGTTAATTTTTACATTTTGTCATTATTTGGGTTTGTCTCATTTAATGGATATTTTAAATATAATTGGAATTAACATATAAAAATTACTATCGTTCGTATTTTAGTAATTTATAGATAAATTAGCAAACATTTTTTTAAAAAAACGGCATAAAAAAAAGCCCTGCACCCTGTGTTTTATAATCTTTTACTTTGGCGAGTATATTATAAAACACCAATCGAACAGAACGGGATATCCAGAACTTTTTATTTATTAACTTATACCCCAATTTTATCATAAAAATCGGGGTTATACAATAAAAAAGTTAATAAAATATCGTGGTTTTTTTGGTCTATAGACCCTAAAATTACTACATTTTCCCGGTCTGCAAGTATACATAGAAGTTGTATATAACTGTGGATTTTTTTATGCCTCCAGAAAGGAGGCTAAGTATATGGCAAAATCTAAGAGAGTTACAGGTAATACTAAACTATCAAAGAAAATAATTAATAAAATCATGTCAGAGCGAATGACAACTACTGAGATCAGTTTATTACTTCATATTGCCTTAAAACAAGATGTTTATGGTAATGTTGATGGTTTGTATTATAAAGATGTATGCCTTGAGCTTGGGGTAGTTACACAAAGCTTTCTTAATGCTCTTACTGGCTTACAAGAGAAGGGGTTTATATACATTAAATCCTCTAAGTCAGATGCTTGGGATGTCCGTATCCTTAATAACCAATTCAAAGATAACAGCGATTATGCTAAGGGATACCTTAACATAAACCATAAAGTTCTATTCACATGGGATTTTAAGAGACTTAAAGCTAATGAAAAGAAGCTTTGTCTTAAAATTCTATCTATTTATGACCCTTCCAAGAGAATTATGCCTAGTGCTAAAACTATTGCAGATTGGTTAGGGATCAAATCACAATCTATGGCTATTATTTATAGCTACTGCTATAACATTCGTAATTTTTTCCCTAACACAAGAGTTATGGGGAAAAAAGGACCACTGGTTAAATTCGATATGTCTATTGCAAAATATCCTGTTGAATTTAGACATACCGCTAATAATCATTATCTGCTTCATAAAATTAAACACATCTGCAGACAAAAGCATGTGAATTATACAACTGCGGACTTAAACGACCTTGTTATACTGATTAATCAATATTATAAAAAGGGCTTGAAGAAGGTATTTTCTATTATTGGCGGTGTTATGGCTACTACGAAATCAATCATACCTAGACTTATAAACCATTTAATCAATATGTCAGAAGAGGACAAGAGTGACACTATTTTTAATTTAGAGCTGAGTGAAACATTACCAGGAGTTGTTGTTGAGTATGATTCACTTGATCTACCAATTGTTATTCCTGACTCTTGATGAGATTTTTTCATCAAAAATTAAATATTTATTTTAGTGACCTACGTAATGCAGGTCTTTTTGTGGTGCTCAAATTTATATAGGGTTCTATTTTTTTTACCCTTTTTTAATATTCCTCTTCATTATTTTGATTAAAGTACGTAATTAGATTGATTGTTATACCTTTTTTATGAGAACTTAATAACATATTGTCTTTATCTACATTCCAAATTTATGACTTATAAAGTATTTATGTTATACAGTGTTGATAATCTAAAAACATAACTTATATATAAGAGAACATTCTAGATATATAACTTAATTACAATCATCTAATCTAATTTCAAGTCTACTATACAGATAACTGTTCTAATTTCTTAGCATTATTAAATCTCTATACACGTTCTAGTTAGACAAATGTAGCGATTATTTTTCAACTTGCAATATCTTCTATATAAATACCTTATCTATATATGAACTATAACTATATATGAATATAGTAAACACACACTCTTGTATTAATTAATTACTCAAATATATAAGTGACTCTCTAAAACTATTAGGAACAAATACTAATAGAGTTATATAGATCGTTCTCTTCATGTATGTTATTTACAAATAGCAAATATAATAGCAATATAAATTGACTGACTAAATATATATGTTGTATTATATTAGTGTGAAGTATTAATAGGAGGAGGTTTTAAAATATATGAGTAAGAAAATATATAATTTAATTGTTTGTAGATGTGGTTCAGCACAATTTTATGATCATCCTATTAGAAATAAAGTTAGTTGCTGTAGATTATGTAATAACCAAATCAAAGAATCTAATTTTGCCAGGAGGGAAATTAATGATAGTAAAAAATAGTGAGGACAATTTAATTGATATAAATTATGCTGAAGCCATAGAAATGTATATTGGAGAAATCCAAAATGTGATTTTTAGTAAAATCCAAAGTCAACATCAAAATTCTTTACAAGATGAAGAGGTTATTAAAATTTTGAAAGAAACAATAGAGCTCTCTCTTAGAGAGGGAATTAAAATTTCCACTAAATCTCTTGAGGTAATTGATAATTATCTTTTGAATAAAAGTAAGTGATTTTTCTGTAATAAAACAAGATTGCTAAATTTAGGTAAAATATTCTTGTTACGTTACAAAACCGGGTTATGAGGATAGCTTGTTTAGCGATTTGAGACACAGCCTTATGATTTGTGTATATATAGTACTAAATGTTCTTAAAAACGAAATATGAGCCTTACAACAACACTGATGATTGAGCTTTATTTAATAATTCTGTGATTACTATTTTACTAATTTCTGTGAAATTCCCTACAGAAATGTTCACGGTTTATAAAAGCCAGTATTTACAATTGTTTTGAAAACACTATTCAAAATAAAATGTTTTAAACAGTTTTAAAATGTTTAATTGCAGTTCTAAAATCAATTTTGAAAATAAAAGGTTTAAAAAGGTTTAGAACGTTTTATTTTGATTGTGTTATTTATATTAGTTATAGCCAGAAGATAAATATTGATAGATTGCAACTTTTAAATTGATTAGATATGGAGGTGCTATGGTGATAGATATTGGTAAAAGAATTAAAGAACTGAGAAATGAAAAAGAACTAAGTTCAAAAGAGTTAGCAAAGAAGGTTGATATTTCTCCCGGATATATGTCACTCCTGGAGGCTAATAAAAGGACATGTAATATCGTTAGATTAGAAAAGATATGTAATGCATTGGAAGTTCCTATTGTCGATTTCTTTAGTTACCATGGTAAGAAGGATAGAGATGAATACGAAAGCAAAAGAATGGACATGGCTCTAAACTCATTAGATTTCAATCTAGGTTTAAAAGCAATGTTTAATAATAATCGTGATGAGAACATTTCAACACTTAGAGATAGTATGTCAGTAATTAATAATTTAAATTCCATAGGTAATGAGGAGGAGTAGTTAACTTATGAATGACGTAATGTATAGAGTTACACAAGAAGATATATTAAATAAATTAATATATTTTTCATTTTCAAAGGATGAGGTAGTTAATAAGGATTATGAAAGAATAAACGATGTAATTGAAACTTTTAAAAAGGCTAAGATCATGGGAAAAAATAATCTTATGCTAGCTTTTGAAGGATATGAGGAAGATATTAAAGATATTTATGAAATAGAAGAGATAAGAGAATATATTCATAAGTTGATTGATATCCATCCTTACTTATTTTATTTCTTATCAGATATAGATAATAACAATGGATTAATATTAGCATGTATATCTAGCTTTGAGATTAAAGAACCACGCATAGGTATACAACTGACATTTAATAAAGAACTAATTGGAAAGATAACAAGAGATACTTTTGAGTACGGGAAGTTAATTAATGAATACCCTGGTACTATTCTTAAGTTACTAACTGATCTAATTGGTTTAGTTAATGGACCTAACACTATATCAGAGGATGTGGCTATTGACTGTATAAGACTAGCAATAAAGAATAAGTATAAGGATCTATACAGAATGTACATTAGTAGAGAAAATTATATTCATGTTCCTGAAGAGGAGGTTAAGGATGTTATCAAGAATAATGAAATGTTTATTAGATCGGTTTATAGGCATGGATATTTATCAGTTCCTATTATTTTTACTAGTGAGTTTACTAATTTTAGTGAAGATGATCCAGAAAAATTCTATAGTAATCTTTTCATAATTGTAGATAGGATGGGAAATAAAATATGTCCTGAGTGTGGAGGTAACATAGCAGTGGTACATAAGAAAACTATAGAGTTTAAGGAAAGCTTGTGGAAGAACATAAATATACTCCCAACATCTGAATTTTACTTTGAGAACAATATAAAATTTACGGACAGTTTCTTTTTAAATCAAGTCCCGGTACCTATTAATATTGAAGAGGATACATGGTATTGTCCAAATTGTTTAGAAAAAAAGAATTTCACTATAAGTTGTTCAGATAATTTAATCTTTGCTGATTAGCATCATATATATTGCTAGCATATCCTCTCTTTTTCTAGTAGTATATATAGTGAAATAAAAAGGCACGGTGCTTTTTTAAAGAATGAAAATAAGTTGAACAAAAAAGGCACGGTGCCTTTTTCAGAATAAAAATAAGTTAAACAAAAAAAGGCACGGTGCCTTTTTTAAGAATAATGGGGGTATTGTTTATGAATACAGAGCAAAGAATGTTTATAGAAAAACTTTCTGCATACTTAATAAAAAATTGTAAGGCAGTATATGGTGAAGAATATATTGCTAGATTAGTTCATCAGATATGTTTGCATAAAGGGATAGATACAGGCCTTTATAAAGGTCATATGACTATTAAAAAAGATAATGTAATGTATAAGGTTCCACACGTTGTTAATGTCTATGATGGGGAAATAATAGATCTAAGTCTATTCGTCTTTAGACATGTTTTTACTGATAGGTATTTGGGGAAAGTGGGTAAGTCGAGAAGAATATATAGTGTCACAAAATTTGAGAACTTACCGGATTATTTAATCACAAAAAACAATGAACTATTGAATATAACTCCAGAAATAGATTATGTAAAGTATGAAGTTTTACCGTGTAGAAATTTAGAAGGAGTGAAATTTGAGACAAATTCGTTGTTTTTGAATGATAAATTGATATTAGGAATTTATAATGATCTCTATGCACTACATTTATCAGATGAAGTTGATAAGATTGATTTATCTAGGGAGGTAATTCGTTCCAAAATCGACACAATTACTTATCCTTATTTGACACAAGAAGAAGCGTCTTAATTAATAAAAACACAAAATGAAGAATACAATAGTATTTATCATTTTGTGTTTTTTTACGTCTTAAAGAGATAGTACAATAAGCTTAGAAATATAAATAAGGAGAAGATAAATGAAAATTGACACAAGCAAGAATAAAAAAATCGCAATTATTAAGTTATGTAGTACTGACTATACTATTGATTTTGGTATGGAGGCATATTGGTAGTGGGGAGGATATTAATAGTGATAAGTACCAAAATTCTATACAAGGCAAGGCTATAGAATCTAATAGTCAGAAGTTGAAGCATATAATGAAGAGGGTAAGTGGGCAACAAAGAATGATACTGAAAATCTCTTTAGGATAAATGATTTTGATATAGGTGATTTAAGCAGAGTTTTTAAAATTGACTAGAATTAAAATACTCTATAAACGCTTGAGGTTTTCACATGTAGATTTAATTTGTATAATCACTGAAGGCACAATATAGCAGTAGAATTATCTATTGCTTATATTGTGCCTTTTGTATTAATAATTTTCCGTGAAGGATGATAATTAATTAAATTCCGAAAGTAAATTAATTAGAATCAGTCAAAAAAATTCTCAATTGTTGGGGTTTCGCGATATACTTCATCAATATTTATTTTTAATCTGACAAATATCAGCCAAAAAATAATAGCTATAAGTATAAACAAGAACATATGGGTTATAATATTGGAGTAATTGAGTGTTTTTTTCTGAGGTGATATTTCACTTAATTCAAAAAGTCGTCTATTAACCATGAAGTACGCTAGATTGCCTGATAAGTTTAAATAGTTGCTCTTAGACTCATACATTCTCAATATATCTTCTAACTCTGATTTAGTTACATGATTAATAAGTGATTTATCAGTTGATAGGTATTCTTCAAATTCGAGTAGCCAAATACTATCATTTAATCTTTTCATTACTATAGGCTGAGATAATTTAGTAAGACGAGCCTTGATACTATTTAAAACACCAAAAAAATGATGTGATTCAAATAAGTGATTCACTGGAACCTCTAAGTTTTCATTGTCAATATAGCTTAAATAGGAGGCATAATATTCAGAGCTCATATATAGTTTTTTGAGATTATCATCACTTTTCATAAATAAGGAGTCTAGGTCGTCTATACTGCTTATTGAGTTGATTAAATAAGTTAACGGTTTAATTATTTCAGATAATGGTTCGTTTAGATCAGGAAATCTAATATACATGAGGAATAAAGTTATAAGTGATTCATCAGCAGTATTAAAAAACGAATTTGGTTCACTTATACAATCGTTATTACTTGAATTAATGTTAGTTTCAGTGACTATTAGATTTGCAATTTTAGAAGAGTATGAGTTAAGTATCTTCTCTTTTCTATTAAGTTCTTTCTTCATAGTTATCTCCTTTTATTTGTATAAAATATTAAAAAAACAACATTGGTATTATATATGGTACTATATCAATCATCTCACCAGATGTCGAACCACTCTTTTCACTAATGAAACCTATAAAGCAAGCAAGCAGAGTGATTATAATTATAAATTCAAGAGTTATAAAACCTTGATTATTGAATATACTTTTATAAACCGTTTTTAACGTTTTAAAACGGTTTATAATTTTTTTAAATGTGAACATTTGCATACCTTCTTTCTTAAGTAGTTAATGATTACAATTTTAGATGAAATAGATTAAGTATTGCATAATAATCAAATAAAATCTTTTACACTAAGTTTTCATCGTAGTTTACTCCTATATACAATTAGTAGTTATTTTATTAAAAACATTGGGACTAAGTATGGGACTATAACATCTGTATCTAGTGAAGAGGTATTTGTTCTGTCACCAAATAAGAGCATGATTAAAAGAATTATAGCTAGTGAGACATAAAATTCTAGTACTATTGAACCTTGATTGCTGAATATACTTTTACAAACCGTTTTTAAAGGTTTAAAACTGTTTAAAACTTTTTTTAATGTGTTCATATGCATACCTTCTTTCTTAAGTAGTAAATGGTTAAAAATTAGAGGGAAATAGGTCAAGCATTTCTTTTTCTTCCTTAGTCATATTGAATATAAAATTAGAAGAGGACAAGGATCCTCTTCATTGATTGATTACTTGTTTAGTTTTTAATTTCTATGTATAGAAATTACTAGACCTATACATGAAATAGCAGTAAATATTTCTAATGGTAATAAGGTACCGATTACTATTGATATTATTAGTAAACAAATTAGTTGCAATAACCAGTTAGAAATATATTTAAATTCAAATACATTGCTGATTATTTCAGTTGTAAAATATACTGCAGGTGCATAACTTAAAGCTCCAATGTTTATATAATGATCTATCAATAATAATGCTACACATTGTACAAATAAGATTGTGAACTCCTTCGTTAGTTTTTTCTCTTTTTTCTCCTTAGAGTTTTCATTTTTCATTGTAAAATCACACTCCCTTTATCATTATAGTTTCTAAAGTAATTGTTAAAGTATCTAATTACATTTTTCCCTATCCATCTTGCAACTGGTACTGCTACTGCATTTCCAATCTGTCTATAAGCATCATTGTCGGTTCCATAGAAGGAGAACCAATCAGGAAAGCCTTGTAGTCGTGCATATTCCAATTTTGAATATGGTCTGATAGATATTCCATCATTAATTAATCTTGTAGACCTATCTTTACTGTAATGTGCAACACATGTTGGTGCTATACCCTCTAAGTCTGTTATTATCGGAAGATCTCTATAATTACCGTTAAGTCTTTTACTTACATAAGCAGGAGTATGAACTTTTGCACCTACTTCTATTATGTCTTTCATTTTCACTGGATTGTTATCCGGGTAACTAATATTGTTGAAGGGTTTCTTGGTCCCAATAATAAATACACGTTCTCTCTTTTGAGGAAGCCAGTTTTTTGCATCGATAGGACATTCTACTCTTACGTAGTACCCCGGAAGTTTTGTAAAACATTCCATAACAACTTTAAACTTTAACATTCCGGGAACATTTTCAATTATAAACATTTCAGGGGTAGCGATAGCTATATGGCGGAAAAAATCTAAAAATAAAGCATCTCCATTTCTAGTTCCATTTATATCTGCAATTTTACTGTAATGTTGGCAAGGAAAAGTACCAACGTATACATCTGCATGAGGCTGATCTAAAACAGTTAATTTTGTAATATCACATTCTCTGATAGTATGTTTGAAATTTCTTCTAAGTGTTTCACAAGCTTTCTTATCAATCTCATATGACTCAACAATCTCTAATCCAGATTCTGCCAATCCAAGATCCATACCACCAATGCCACTGAAGAAACTCTTCACAGTAATACTCATTTTAATGCCTCCATTAACTCATCCTCTTCTACCCATATTGAAGAGGTGTGTTCCTTTTTAAAAGTCTTAAGTGCTATATTCTTATTATTATAAATTGTTAGTATGTTCTCATATATTGAGAAATATACGGTATCATTTGAATACCTTCCGTATACTTTAGTATCACAGATGTAAAAACCAAAGAAAATCTTACCAGTGTCTTTGGATATTATTAAGTCATCCTTTTGTATTGTGTGAGCACAGTATATTGGTTTATCAGTATAGTATTCATAAGATAATTCATGTGAAATAACTGATGATGTTTGAAATAGTAAAGAGAGTATTACTAGTACTATTATAGGTATGGCTGCAAACGGGATAAGCCACATAACAAAAGCAAATAGTATAAAAAGTCCTACAGTAACAAGTGCTAAATATTTAGGGTCAATTTCTCCCCTTTGGATGTACATATATGATGTAAGTCCTACAACAAATAGGTAGACTAAAATAAAAAATGCTGTTTCTTTTATAGATATGACTAGTAAAAGTATACCTACAATAGCCATTATTAAGATGTTTATATAGAGAATATTTATTTTGAATCACTCCTTTCTATAATTGCATCACAATTTATGCAGTGTTTTCCTATTGGTAGATCATCTACTAAATCTGAGCAGTTAGGTGAGCAAGGTATTGAATTGTCTAGAACACAGTTTTTTGTACATTCTGAACAATCATTACCACACCATTGACTATGTGCCATTAAATCCCCTTCTTTCTTTTATATTATGTAAAGAGAGTATCCTCTTCACAACTAAATATAGTATAAATGTTTTGACTAAATATATATATTTAGTTTGTCTATACATATTTTACTTCATAATTTACTATTTGTAAATACATATGCGTAACTTTTGTTACACACATGTTGTAACTTTTATAATATTAGTGATAGTAAGAAAACTATTTTTATGATATTATTGCAACTTTGGTTACAAAAAAACGTTGACAAAGTTTTCCCTGTTGATAAAATGAGTATAAAGACAATATTAGATAGAATCTTGTGAATATAATGTGGATAAATATAAATCTTATTTATAAAGGGGGAGAATTTATGATATTTGGTGATAATATCAAAAAGTTTAGAACAGAGATTAATTTAACTCAGCAAGAATTAGCAGATATATCAGGAGTAAATATAAGCATAATTAAACACATCGAGACAGGGAATAGAGGGACTGCAATAGATAATTTAAAAAAAATTGCAGATGCACTTAATGTTCCACTAGCTGAAATCTATGTAGATGATTATAGACCAACAGAAATATATACTGTACTTAATAGCAAGGGTGGTTGTTCTAAAACAAGTATAGTTTCAAATGTTGGATACGAATTATCGAAAATGGGAAAAAGAGTGTTACTAGTAGATGCAGATCTACAATGTAATCTAACATACTCATTAGGTCAAGATTTTGAAATGAGCAGAAGTATCTATAAAGCATTAATAGATGTTGACCATGATGTAAATCCAAGTAATATAGAAGATTTTATTAGAAGTACTGGTTATGAAAATCTAGATGTTGTTATTAGTGATTTTGAAATGGCTACAATAGAGATGGATTTAACTCTGAAAAGCTATAGAGAATCATTGATGGAGACTCTTATAAGACCACTAATTGATAAGGGAGTATATGATTATATAATCTTCGATTGTAATCCTATGTTAGGTTTGTTAAATCAGAATATATTATCAGTAAGTGACAATATTATTGTCCCGGTGGAGCTTTCGCCATTTGGGGTCATGGGACTTGATGTATTAATTAGATTTATTAAAAAGGCTCAGAGAGTTAATAAGAATCTACAGATATCTGGACTAATCAAAACAAAAGTAGACAACCGATACAATATGACTAGTAAGGTTAATGAGACTCTAGAGCTTCTTACTAGTAAAGTAGATATTAATATATACAAATCGTTCATACCTACTGATGCTAAGATTCCAGAAGCACAGTGGGAAAGAATGCCTCTAAATGTATATATTGAAGGAAAAAATAAAAAGAGTAAAGCAGACAAACAATTTAAAGCTTTTGCTAAAGAAATTATGAGTAATAGTAGGGGGTAAATATGTCTAAGAATAATGAAAGTATAGATAAGGGTGCAAATACCTTACTAGATAATATAGTTGGTGCTTATAATGATAGTTTAGAAGTTGAAGAGGAAGAGTTATATAAATCTTTGGAAGTAGCTACTAATGTTAGAATAATTCCTTTAGATAAACTAGTAGAGGCTCCGAAGGACTGGAACTTCTATAGTCCTATAACGGACGAAAAATTTATTGGAATGAAAGAATCAATGATAAAATTTGGACTTTTCCACCCAATTTTGGTATGGGAAAATCCAGATGGAAAAGACTTTATGATTTTATCAGGTCATAATCGTACAAGAGCATTCAGGGAACTTCTAGAAGAGGGACACACTGAGTTTAGAGGTATTGAAGCTAAGATTTTTAGAACTGAAAAAATTGATAAGAAAAGTGCTGAAGTTGCTATTAGTTATGCCAATCAAGCACAAAGAAATTCTACAACAAAAGAATCATTTAAAGCATTAAAGAAGATATACTTAGATAATCAGGAGTCTGAAGATGTTGAAAGTAAGAAAGAGAACTATAAAAAAATGGAGGCACAGACAGGAAAAACTACTACTACTATTCGAAGGATTCTTAATCTTGATAAGTTGATTCCTGAAATATTTGACATGGTTGGTGAAGAATTAAATTATAAACATGTCCAAGGTATAACAGGTAAGGATAAAGAAACACAGCAATGGATTTTTGAAAATTTCAAGGAACAGTTAACAAATGATACCGCTAAAAAAATAAAAAAATTTACTGAAAAAGAGCAGATTGAAAAAATCTTTGATCCTGTAGAAGAAATAAATGAATCAGAAAAGTATCTTTCAGTAAATATTCCACCTATTATCAAAAGTGAAGTAAAGAAGCTGATCAAGGAGTGGGAAAAAGCCAATGGGATCAAATGGACGTATTAGGATGATAGAGAAAGAGAAAGATATTCAGTTGTTAAAAGCTATTGCAAGGACTGGCTTTACAACTGAAGAGTTCTTTCCTCTTCTAGATATGAATGACAAAAGGATAAGACAACATATTCAATGCGGAAACCTTATTAAAAAGGGTCCGCATTTAGTTTATGGGATTATGAGAAATATTTACGTTCTTTCTGAAGAGGCTAAGAGAAGATGTAGAAGTGAGTTTCTAATTAGAACATACAAATCAGATATATCACAGCTTGAACATGACTATGTTTTAACCAAGATATATACTAGTTTAAAGTTTGAACAAAAGCAGTCCTGGAAGACAGAGACAGAACTTGCTAATATCTATAAAGATAGTGCTAAGACAACTGATGGAATGTATATATCAGCTGAAGGGTTAACTATTGGTGTTGAGGTAATAACCTCTTCATATAGTCAAAAGGATATAGATGATAAGTTGCAATTTGTTGAAAAATACTGTGATACGTCAATGGTTATTCATGCTCAAAAGTTGGAGAAGTATTGAGTATGAATAATATGAAGAGGATAGGAGTCAGCAAGAAAAATTTTTAGATTATGGTATATAGAGATAATATTAATTTGGAAAGATAGGAGTGGTAGAAATGAACAATAAAGGATTTGCTTCATTTCCTGTAATTTTGTGTATTTTAATTGTTCTATTTTTTGGATTTTTTGGGATTAGAGAATATGTTAATTATAAATATGCTCAAGTAAATTATGAGGAAAGATTAGAATATGAACAAAGATTTTTTGCAAGTATGGATGATGATAGTATAGAGGTTGGTAAAGCACCAAATAATGTATATTCTTATCGTTGGGTTACAAAAATTGCAGAGCATAAATTTATGATGTTGCTATATTTTATTTGTTTTTGTAGCTTACTTTTGAGAGTTATTGCTCTAGGATAAAAATTGTGAATTTTGTTAAGCTTAAGTATTAAAATAATATACAAAGTTATAATGAGCAAAGGGATTATAAGAGTCACAGTGGTTTTGTTTTTGCTTTTAGTATTTTGTGTCAGGATATTTGTTTTTTAACGAATATAGGGCATTAAAGCATTCTGATAGTGTTTTAATAGAGAAAGGAATTTTACTGCAGAAAAGTAGTAGTTTCATATGGCTAATTACTTGATAGCAGAGATTTAAAGTTTTTGTAGAATGAAGAAAGGAATGAAGAGGATGTTTAAGAGTTTATTCTCTCCGAAGGAATTAAGTATATCTGAAGAAAAGTTTTTAAAAAATATATCAGCATACTTGATTAAGAATTGTCGTGCAATATATGGAGAAGAGTATATACCAAGATTAGTTCAAAGGATTTGTAGAACAAGAAATATAGACGTTGAATTACATAAGGGCTTTATTCACCTTAGAAAAAATAATAAGAACTATTCCATTCCTTATGCATACAACATGTATAAAGGAAATATTATTGATCTGAATTTATTTGTCGTAAAAAGCAAATACCAGGATAAAAAATATGTTGAGGGAAGTACTGCTCAATTTACTGAAAAATCAATATTTGATAATCTTCCAGACTATTTGCTATGGAATACTACTGATATAGATTTGATTATGGATACTGATATACAAGCATATGAAAGTACAAAACTTATTACTAATGATATTTTTCAGCCAAATAATATTATTACTGATGATAAGCTGATATTAGCTATTTATAATAATTGTTATGCTAGTTCTATAGCTGTTGAAGTGTTAGAAAAAGATTTTAATGTTAGCGATGATATTACTGCTTCTCTCAATTATATCAGTTGGGGAAGTTTTGAATATTAATAGGGTTATAAATAATTCAAATATTGGTTGTTTGTAATATAGAACTTAATGTTTCAAGTGATAATCCTGAAGGGACAAACTAGTTTGATATACTGGTATTGAAGTGATAACTGGTACCTCTTCATAGTATAAGACTAGTTTACTGAAAATCATAATTTGATAACTACTATACCATTTGCAATGTAACACTGTTGATGTATGTATATAGGACAAATATAAAAAATTAATAAAAACGGATAAAAATACTTCATAATGAAGTATTTTTTTGTTACAATAAATATGTGAACAGATTAAAAAAGACAAAAATAATTTATATTTAATTAATAATCTTAGGAGGGAATGTATTGCAGTTAAGTATCAATGAAGAACTATCAGAAATAAATATAGAAATAGCTGAATATACTATGATGATTGATCGTTCAATTCAGACCAATGAACGAGAATTTTTGAGTATGTGGCGAAGAGCATTACAAACAGCTAAGGTAAGAAAGAGAAAAATTAAAAGGAGACTTGTTGAAATATCCTAAATGGGGTTATGATGGTGAGTTGCGAAAACTGAAATGCAGAAGCACTTGGGAGACTAGTATAGTCTTAAGCGTAGTCAAGATGCAGTCATGGGTATTCAACCCATGTCTCCGTGAAATACATTTGCAGTTGGTCTGGAGGTAAAGATAGCACAGCTAGTATAATATTAGCTCATGAGAATAAAGAACCGCTTGATACTATAATATTTTCAGAAGTATTATATGATAAAGAAAAAAACATAAGTGGTGAAAATCCTGCACATATGGATTTTGTAAAAAATAAAGCTATTCCATTGTTTAAGTCTTGGGGATATGAAGTTTTAATAGTACAAGGAGAACGTGATTATTTAGATGTTTTTCATAGAATAATAAAACATCCAAGAAAACATATGGATCATAAAGGTAAGAAATATGGTTTTGCGATTAGTGGATTATGTTCTGTAAAAAGAGATTGTAAGCTAAAACCTATAAAGAATTACTATAAAAGTCTTGCTAGTGAGTATATTGAATATGTAGGAATTGCAATAAATGAACCTAGAAGGTTAAAAAGTCTGCATAAAGATAATTGTAAGATCTCTTTGTTGGAGAAGTATCATCTAACAGAAAATATGGCAAGGGAACTTTGTATAAAGTATGGTTTGTTGAGTCCAATATATGAATACACTAAGAGAAATGGATGTTGGTTTTGTCCTAATGCAAAATATCAAGAGCAGAAGGATATAAAGTTACAATATCCTGAAATATGGAAAGACTTTGTTTCACTTGAAGATATGGATAATTTAGCTCAGAATAAATGGAATGTCTTTGGTGAAACATTGAAACAACGTGATAAGAAATTGAATAGTATTATAAATTTTAAGTAGTTTATTATAGATTTAACCGTATCGAAATCAATTTCTGATACGGTTAAATTATTTTTATATATAGTATTAAATTTAAGTAATAGAAGTTAAAAAAACATTATGAATGCAATTGACAATTTCCCGATATCGGGATATAATTGAATTAGATAATCCCGATATCGGGAAATGTATTATTAGAAGGATGATTTTGAAAGGAGAAGATTTAATGTTTAAAAGAATGTTAATACAATATGCTATAGAAAGTGGATGTTTTTCTGAAAATGAAAAAGGAATCATTATGAAGGTAGATGGAAGAGAGTATTTTAAAGTAATTGAAGGGTTTAGTGATTTTTCAGGGATATTGAAATTTGTGTAAATCCTGATGAAAAAATAGCAGAATATAAAATGAAAAATGTTTGGGCTAAAGCTGATTATCAACGAGTACTGGAGTTTTTTAAACAATACTTAAATGATATCGTGTATAAGGAATCAAAAAGAATTAAGGAGTATTTTGAAGATGAAACATTCTTTGATATTTTGAATAACAATACTACATATGAAAATGGTTGTTACTGTTTAAAAGATATAGTAAAAAGCTTTCGTTCGATAGAGGTTGACCGTATTGAAATAATGGATATGTTTGTTGATATATTTGACTTTACAAAAATTGATGATATTGCCTTCAAACGTATAAAAAATGAATGGATTATATTAGAGGAGCCATTTTCTAAGGAGAAATTAGAAGAGAACGGAAATTATGATTTAGGTAATTGTTTGAAGTGGGAGTATTGGGTTACTCCTGGTACAAGGGACTTAATGAATGTTATTAAATCATTATTTTAGCGTTTGGAATATAAAAAAGTTAGATTAAAAATCGCAACTTAAAAACATTAAATTATGGAGGTACAATATGAAGAATCTTAGCAAGATAGTAAAGGAACTTAAAAAAACATACTTAAATATTTATGCACTAGTATCAGAACTTGAAGATAAAGGATTTGATGATCCTACTGTAGTAAGTGAGTTCGGTGAATTTGCAACAGATATACATGAAAAGAAATCATTTATATCAATTAAAGACGAAGAGTATTATTTAGTAACAATTGATTATGAGGACCCTCAAGAAGAAATTACATTTATAGATATTAAAATAATGGATAAGATAGAACTTTTTGAACATGAGCTATTAGGATTACATGCGGATATTGTGGAATTACATTCAGAGTTAGTAAGATTAGGATTTGGAGATCCCTCTGATAGTTCGGGTTATGAAGAAAATTTTTTAGAAGAGAAATCCTTTGCTGTATTTACTGATGAACACGAGTATGTAATTTTTGTAGAGTACGATGATCCTAACGGTCAAATTAAAGTAACAGAAGTTTACGAAGCATAATCCAAATGCTAACTAAAGCTTAAGAGTTTAATAAAAGATGAGATTGAACCAAGTTCAAAATAAATGGATTAGGAAAGCTATAAAGATGGACAAATGGTTTATAGCTACTTTAAATCTGTAGTATGTAAGTATATATAGATTTTTATAGGAGGAATAAGAATGGAAAATTTAAGCGGAGTTTGTGAAGCGTATCAAAGTCAAAGAATTGACTATAAACTAGGAATGATGGATATTTCAGAAGAGATGAATCAAGAAGAATATATAGAAATGTATTCTTTGCCAGAAAAAGAAGCTAATAAACTAGCTTCTATTATACAAAAGAGAATAGAAAGCGATAGTGTTATACACGCAATCAAAAGATCAATAATATATACTCCAGGAGAAAGAGATTTCTTAGAAGTCACATATTCGAGGGGGATAATAAACTTAAATTGGGACTTTATAGAACAAGATGAAGTATTATATTTACTTTGGGACGGAAAATTTAACTCAATAGAGTTAGACGAATATAGATTACAAAAACCTTTCAAATCGGAATTGTTGCCGATATATATTAGAATATTAGAGATTTTTATAGAGTCTTTGGAAACATTAGATAGAACTGAGGTTACTGAGGTTGTAGAAAATCTAATAAAACTATTTGAATCAAAACTGAAAAGATATACGAACGTTCCAGAGAGGTTCGAAGTTGAAATTAATGGTTTTGTATTTAAGCTAAGTGATATATGGGAAAGGACTAAAGAATGGATTTATAAAGATAAAAAAGATCATTATAGTTACTTGATAGAAGGTAAGTTTCATCTGACTAGCGAGATCTTGAGAAAAGAAGATTTATTTATACAGCTGATGCGTCAAGTTGTATATTATGGATATGTGGTTAGAAGAGAGAAGAGAGAACTTCAAACTTGGGAAAATGTAGAACAATGTTCTATACAAGAAGAAATTTTGAATAAAATAATCCAAGGTAAGTTGTAAAAAGCTTAACATAAGCATAAAATAGGTAATATTAGGGAGGGAAATATAATGAAAAAATATACACAAGAGGAATATAATAAGTTTGAAATGGACGATGTTAACAATATTAGATTTTGTCCTACGGGTGATTATTCTAATATAAAATTATTTGATAGATGTGAATTTGGAGATGGTTGTAAATTTGGGGAACATTCTATATTTGGTTTCGGATGCACATTTGGAAGTGGATGTGAGTTCGGAGGTTATTCAAATTTTGCACAATGGTGCGAATTTGATGAAAATTGTACTTTCGAAAGAAACTGTAACTTCTCTCTAGGAGGTTCCTTTGGAAATGGAGGTTCTTTTGGGGTATCTTGCGAGTTTGCAAGTAATCATAATTTTGGTAGTAATTGTGATTTTGAGAATAGAAGAGTAAAGAACGGTAGTTATATAGCAGTAGAAGGTATTGGTATTAAGAGAAAAATATACTTTTTCGCTGATGAAAATAAAGAACTTTTCGTTAGGTGTGATGTTTTTTTTGGAACGTCTGACGAATGGCTCGGAGATATTAAGAATTCTGAATTCGATTCAAAGTTCATAAGCAATTATACTCTGGCTTTAGAATTAGCTAAGATTGAGCTATTAGATTAACATTCATCTTATGAGGAAATAAGATAATTTGTGTAAGTCTATATAGCTATATATTAATGAAGTCAAAGAGTTAAGAAGAACATAAAAATATAGTCAACAATGTAATTAAGTCGGAGGCGAATAAAGCAGTGAGAAAGAAAATTAATGATAATAAAATACTAGATTATGTTTTCACTTCCTCAGAGGCAAGTATATTATGGGGATTAGAATCAAGTACAGTAAAAAAAGCGTGTCAGTCCGACACTATTTACTGTAGGAAATCCGGTAGATCATGGCTAGTAACAGATAAATCTATGAATGATAGATTTGGAAAAATCTTAGACCGCATAGTTAAGGGTAAACATAAGAATCCAGTAGAGGGGCTGTTAAGATTATATACACTAAATGAAATAGACATAGTGGATATTAAGTTTAAACTACCTCTTCCACCTAAGATAAGAATGGATACAATTGATAAAATTCAAGATATAGATGATGTGGATTGTGAATAGACAGGTAATTACTATATGGAAATAATACGAGCTTTAAAATGTTGATAACTGAAGGAGAGTAATAAAATGAAGATAATTTCAATGATAAGTGGAATGGGTGGAGCAGGCAAAAGTATAAATACTTTTCATTTAGGACATATTCTAAGTGAAATGGGAAAAAGAGTTTTGATGATAGATGCGGATCCGCAATGTTCACTTACTTACAATTGTATTGATAAAGATTCGTATGAGCGAATGTGTATTGAAGAGAAAGAGTATTCTAATAATAAGACTAAAGATAATCTAAATGAAGAGGATACTAGACCATGTAAAACACTTTACTACATTATGAAAAATGCAGTAGATGGTTTGGAGCCCCCGAACAATAATGTAATGCCGTTTAATGTGAAAAACAAATTAGATATAATTCCAGGTAGTATGCTTATGGAGAGGTTGAATTATTCATATGATACAAGTGTACATTGTGAAGAAGCAAGACTTAGAGTTAGTAAACATGATGAAGAAGAAATACTAAGAGTTACTAAAAGCATCCGAAGTGTCGCTGAGGATAATGGTAAAAGTTACGATTATGTATTAATAGATACATCAATAACCAGTTCAGAGTTAACAAGAATGGCTCTTCTTATTTCAGACAATTTTCATGTATCTATCAATCTGAATAGACTTTCTTTTATGAACTTGATTTCATTAGATAAAAGATTAAAAAATATTGAGAGTGATTGTTTAGACTCTAAATCAGAGTTCCCAAGTTTTTTAGGATATTCTGTCATACATACACGCAATAAAATAGAGGAGTATGTAGAGTTATATGAGGACTTTAGAACTTTTGAAAAAGAGAACTCTTCAAATATCATATTTGCTAATAGTGATATGTTGCTAGGTAATGACATATACAATAAGCTTGATGAGAGACTTATAACAATCTCTAGTATTCATAGGTGTCCTGTTTGGGATATCACAGACATAATGTTAAAGGGAAATATTGATAAATTAGATAAGATATCTGAAAAAAAGAATGAGTTTAAAAAGTATTATATAAGTTTTGCAGAAGAATTAGTAAGACGACTTGAGAATAAAGAATAGTTTTTATGGTAACAATATGGGATACGATTGGAAATTTAGGAGGCTAAAAAAATGAATTTACCGGTATTACATGAACGCGTTGATATAACTGAAGATGCGGAGAATGAGTTTAGATTTAGACTTTCAAAAGAAGTTTGGTCAAAGTGTGAACTTACATTAGATAAGTGTATAGAAATTCTTAGTCAGTGCATACTTAATTTAAATAGTGATAATAAGATGATTAAAACAGAGTACCAGGAACAAGTAGAAAAATTATTAGATGAAATATCAGAAAAATACGAATTGACATATGGTGAAAAAGTTAAGATATTAGCATCAAGGCTACTGGATGAAAGTAAATATGTCATCAGATGGGAGAGACATAGAAATTTAAATAAAGAAGGGGATTGGGCTTAAACAAACTATAAATATCTTAAATAAAAGTGAATTGAAAAAATAAAAAAATACTTCTTTCAGAAGTATTTTTTATGTTATAATAGAATTATAAAGTTATTAATATTGGAGGACCATATGAATAAACAGGACTTTGATTTATTAAAGAAAATAAATGAATTGTTCAAGAAGATACCAACAATAATACCTGGTGGTGGAGGAGCTACAATAACAGCTGATGTATTTATTGCTAGTGCAACAGATTTACGTATAGGTCGTGATTTATATTTAGTAGCAATTGAATCACATATGCATGCACAGATATGGAAAAATATATTGAGAACTCGTGATGATATTGATGTTGATGATGCCAAAGAACAAATAGATAGTTACATAGTATCGAGAAATAAAGCTATGACTAGTCTTTCAAAATTTGTTGCAAGTAGAGAAGAGGAAAAGTGGTGTAAACCGAGTTTGTCAAAAGTTTATATTGATTATACTTAATTTGGACATAAAAAAGCCAAATACAACAAAATCGTATTTGGCTTATAAATTATGAATTAGGTAGGGTGACAATCCTACATCTCCAAACTAGGGTGACGGATGCCTGTTCCGTCCTCTGAATTCATAATAGTTATCTTAGTAATATTATATATCTGAATGCTTACTAATACAATATGATATCTAGTTAATTTTCGTAAGTATTTAAGTAAATAAAAAGAGTTGCTTTTCAGCAACTCTCTAATCCTCTAAAGGATAGCCATATAGACATTTAAGTTAAAACTTTATTTTAACTCGTTATAGAATTTGGAATAGAATCAAACTCTATACATAGTATATCATTAAAAAATGAAAGGAGCAACACTAAATGAAAAAAATTGACGAATATGACATTTCTTTGGACATTGGGACTGGTTCAGTAGGATATGCTGTTACAAGCGGAACTGACCTGCTTAAATTTAAAGGTAAAAATATGTGGGGAGTAAGTATTTTTAGAAGTGGTGAAACTGCCGAAAAAACAAGACTCCATAGAAGTACTAGAAGAAGGTATGATAGGAGAAGAAATAGAATAAATTTGCTCCAGGAACTTTTTAATGAAGATATACTAGCTATAGATGATGGATTTTTTATTCGAATGAAAGAATCATTTCTGCATAAAGAACATAAGTCATTAGGCTCTTTAAATGGTTTGTTTGCAGATAAAGATTTTGATGATAAGAAATACTTTAAAAACTATCCAACGATTTATCATCTTAGACATGCATTAGTAAATTCAGAAAGAAAATTTGATATAAGACTAGTATATTTGGCGATCCACAACATAGTTAAGTATAGAGGAAATTTCTTATATGAGAGACAAAATTTTGATATATCAAGTGGTATAGTGGAATCTTTTGAGGTAGTAGCAAATTATCTTTGTCTGAATGAAATCAGCTATACAGATTTTGAAAGGATAATTTTAGATTGGGAGTTATATAAAAAAGAGAAAGTGAAGAGGCTTCAAAATCTTTTAGCAGGAGGAACAAAAGACCAAAGGGTAAATCAATTAATTAAAATAATAATGGGTGATAAGGCTAATGTGGTAAAAATATTCGATATAGAACATGTAGATGGGAAACTGAATTTGTCCTTTTCTAATGAAGGTGATGAAAACTATAATGAAGCAGTTGAGTTGATTCAAAATAAATCTGATGAAGATGGCTTATTATTTGAAGCTCTGAAAAAGATTTATAGTTTCTATATTATTAGAAAATTAATGAAGAATGATAGTAATACTAATAGTGATGAGTGTTCAATTTCAAAGGCGATGATAAATAAGTTTAACATTCATGCAGAAGATTTGAAGAATTTGAAAGTTATCTACCGAAAACACTTTAGTGATTATCATTATAATAAAATGTTTAGGCACTATAATGGAGATAAGTATAAGAACGTAAAAAATTACAATGTTTATATAAATAATATTTCAAAGTGTTCTAAGGATGAGTTATATAAGGCTATTAAAAAAGATATTTCTGATATTAATGATACTTTGGTTGATGATGTAATTACCAAAATTGATAATGAGGAATTTCTTCAGAAATTAAATACAGTGGATAATGCTCAAATTCCCTATCAATTGAACTTATCTGAACTAGAATCAATAATAGATAAGCAAAGTAAATATTACCCAAACTTATTGGAGAATAGAGATAAGATAATAAGTCTTTTCAAATTTAGGATTCCGTATTATGTAGGCCCACTAAATGCTAATAGGGATAATAATAAAGTGTTTTCCTGGATGGAAAGAAAGGCTCAGGATAAAATCTACCCATGGAATTTTGAGGAAGTGGTTGATCTAGAAAAATCAGCAACTAACTTTATTCTAAAGATGACAAATCAGTGTACATACTTTCCTAATTGTGACGTATTACCTGATAATTCGCTTATTTACTCTGAGTTTAAGGTTTTAAATGAGTTAAATAAAATAAGAATTGATGGAAAGCTTATAAATAAACAAGTGAAACATTTAATATATAATGACTTATTTAGAAAAGAAAAAAATATCACAGTGAAGACATTAGAGAAATTTTTAAAAAATAATGAAGTCATTGATAGAAGTAGTTCACCGATTATTAAAGGATTTCATGAAGAAGATAAGTTTTCAAATAGTTTAAAGGCTCATATTTTCTTTGAAAGATTAGGGTTTGATGTTGATGAAGAGGATAGAGAGTTAGTTGAAAATCTGATCAGATGGATTACTCTTTTTTCTGATAAGAAAATTCTAAAAAAGGAAATAAGAAATAACTGCAGTAAAGATATGATTAGCGATGATGTGTTGAAAAAGGTTTTAAAATGTAATTTCAGTGGTTGGGGGAGATTGTCAAATGAACTTATTAATGAAGTAGGTTCTACTAGTAGAAAATATAGGGAAAGTACCATTCTTGATATATTGAAACATACTAACTTGAATTTCATTCAAATTATATCTGATGATGAATTAGGATTTAAAGATATTATCGAAGAGAGAAATACGAATATTAAAGATAAAATTACTTCTAAAGATATTCAAGAGCTTCAAGGTTCACCTGCAATAAAAAGAGCAATATGGCAATCAGTAAAAATTACTGAAGAGATTGTTGGTATTATGAAAAAACCTCCTAGAAATATATTCATAGAAGTAGCTCGCTCTGAGGAAAATAAGAAAAGAAAAGATACAAGATTTAAGAAAATTGAAGAAATATATGAAGCTGTTAGTAAGTCGGGTAGTTTCATCGTAACTGAGAATGTAAAAGAGGCTATGGACTATATTAAGAAAGAAAAAAATGAAAAGATAGATAATGAAAGATTGTATTTGTTTTTGTTGCAGAATGGTAAATGCATGTATTCTGGAGTTGACTTAGATTATAAAAGTTTATCACAATATGAAGTAGATCATATCGTTCCTAGAACTATTATTAAAGATGACAGTATAGACAATAAAGTACTAGTTACATCAAGAGAGAACCAGAACAAATCAGATTCACTGGTACTTAAAAGTACTGTAAGACATAAAATGAGTTGTATTTGGGAAAAACTACTAGCGTGTGGACTAATGAGCCAGAAGAAACACTGGAACTTGAATAGAAATGAGTTTACTAAAAATCAAGTTGAAGGATTTATTAATAGACAACTTGTTGAGACTAGGCAAATTACAAGGCATATAGCTAATCTATTTAGAAACTATTATGTTGATACAGATATAGTTATGGTGAAAGGTAATATTGTTAGCAATTTAAGAAACAAGCATGATTTATTTAAGTCGAGAAGTTTGAATGATTTTCACCATTCACATGATGCATATTTAACAGGCCTTTTAGGGAACTTTATTAAAATGCGATTTCCTGCTTTTAAAGATAGATTTTATTATGATATGTTGTCTAAGTATAATTTTAAGGATTATAGACAAAAGTACGGATTTATAATTAGTGAGTTCGAAAAACCTATATTTAATCATAATTCAGATTTAGTATGGGATCCAGATTCAATTATTATTAAAATGAAGAAATATATAAATTATAATGATTGTTATATATCGTATAAAAAAGAAGAGAACACAGGAGAATTTTACAATCAAAATGCTCTTAAAAGGGGGAATGGTAATTTAATGCCTTTGAAAAAAGGATTGGATCCAAAACTATATGGTGGATATGGTAATGTAAATAAAAGTTATCTTATGGTGGTTAAAGTTGTTAAAAAGGGAAAAGAGAATCTGTGTCTTATCGGGTGTCCGATATTTTTGAGAAATAAATCTGTTGATGATAAAATCGAATATCTGAAAATAATGAATGATTGTGATGATATAGAGATCATCAAAGATAAGATATTGATTAATCAATTAGTAATTAGTGAAGGTATGCCACTGATTCTAAAGAGTGATAAAGAATTATCTAATGCAGTTAATTTGCTTTTAAATAAAGAATACAAGAGAATAGTACATTTAATTGAAAGAGAGAATTATAGCAGTCTCCAAGCTCATGAACTTGAAGCATTGTATGATATTATTTTAAAGAAAATTGTACAATTCTACCCGGTATATAAGAATATTCATAAAAAATTGTTAGGAAAAAGAAAAGTATTTTTAGAATTATCTATTTCAGAAAAGAGTTATATAATTTTAGAACTTCTAAAAATGCTAAAAGCTAATTCAGGACAAGGAAATCTAAAAAAAATTGGCTTACAAGAACGTTCAGGGAGACTGAATAAAAAAGTTAAAGTTGAAGATCTAATATTTATAGAGACTTCAGTAACAGGTATGTATGAGGAAAGATGGAGCGTTGTAAAAAATGCAGAGGGTAAGTATAAAATTGTATATGAAAAGTAATTAATGTATATATTGTAGAAAATATGTTATGATTGTTTATAAGAAGGATAATCATTTAAGTTTAATTACTCTAAATTTTATTAGAGTAATTAAACTTGGAATAGAAGCAAACGTGATTTATTGCGATATTTGTTGTATTATGTGTTTTAGAGTTATGGAATTCGGAATAGGATTAAATGGAAATAGCATATGAAATATATTCATATGGTGTTTTAGAGTTATGGAATTCGGAATAGGATTAAATGAAATATTGAAAAGGCAGATACAAAGTATGTGTTTTAGAGTTATGGAATTCGGAATAGGATTAAATGGTCAAATAAGTAAAACTAAATAATAATCGTCGTTAGATTAAAAGCAATTCCATCAAATACTAATTTGGTGCTTAGAATAGCGATATTTAGTTATAAATGAATATTTTGTATTGGCACTTATATCATAACACTAGTTTTAGATTTATTGATTTCGGAATAGGAGTAAATATTAAGCTTCATGTAGTGGGTTGAGTTATCGGTTTTAGAGTTATAGAGTTTGGAATAGGAGCAAATGACGCATATTTATTTTAACACTTGAAGTCAAGTTTTAGAGTTATGGAAAATGGAATAGGACCAAATGATCAAAAGGCAAATGAAGAACTAGCGGGACGTTTTAGAGTTATGGAAAATGGAATAGGACTAAATGGTTAAATAAGTAAAACTAAATAATAATCTTCGTTAGATTAAAAGTAATCCCATTAAATAATAATTTAGTGTTTGGATTATGATATTTAGAAAAAGTCCTCACGGTGGTTTTAGAGTGAAGGATTTGGAATAGAGTTATATAAATAGTACTGCTTTTGTTATATAAATCATGTGTTTTATATTTCAAAAAGCAGTATTTTTTGTGATATAATTAAATGGTGAAATTAAGTTAGATTAACGATTTGAACTGAATCTAGACAAAGAAAAAAAGAGATGCAAATTTGCAACTCTTTAATCATCCCCTACGGGATGGTCCTAGGACATTTAAGTAAAATACTTCATTTCGACTCGTATGATAACTTAGGATAGAATCAAAAGATTCTAGAAGTATTATAGCATTAATGAAGGGAAGGAGCAATAAGAAATGAAAAATTATGAAGAGTACGATATTTCTTTGAATATAGGTGTTAATTCTGTGGGTTATGCAGTTACTAATGATACAGAACTTATTAGGTTTAAAGGTAAGAATATGTGGGGGGTAAATTTATTCCAAAAAGGAGAAACGGCAGAACAAACTAGATTATTTAGAACTGCTAGAAGAAGATATGTTAGAAGAAGAAATAGAATACTTTTGCTCCAGGAACTTCTTAGTGAGGAAGTATTAAAAAATGATGATTCATTTTTTATACGCATGAAAGAATCGTTTCTGCATAAAAAGGACAAGTCTATAAATGTATCTAACGGTCTTTTCATTGATCAAGATTTTAAAGACAAAGATTTTTTTGATAAGTATCCTACAATATATCATTTAAGAGAGGATTTAATAAATTCTGATAATAAAATTGACATTAGGTTAATTTATTTAGCAATACATCATATTATAAAATATAGGGGAAATTTCCTTTATGAAGGTCAGAGTTTTAATGTGACGAGTGGTATTGAAGATATGTTTCTTGATATGGTGAGTTATTTTAAGATAGAGAAAGTAGAATATAAAGATTTTGAAAACATCTTAACAAATGAAAAGCTAAGTAAAAAAGATAAAGAAAAAGAGTTAAAAAATCTATTTACTGAAGAGAAGAACCAACAAATTAACAACTTGATAAGGTTGATGTTAGGGTATAAAGCTGATATTGTAAAAATTTTTGATATAGAGGATGTTAATGATAAAGTAAGTATCTCATTTTCTGAGGAGGGTGATGATGGTTACAATGAAGCAGTAGAATTATTAGAGTCAAAATTGGAAGAGGATTTCTATATATTTGAATCACTTAAGAAGATATATGGATATTTGATCATTAGTGATTTATTAAAAAATTCTAATAGTTCGGATGAAGAGAATACTATTTCAAGAGCTATGATTGAAAAATATAATGAACACTCTGATGATTTAGTAAAACTTAAGAAAATATATAAGGAGTTTATTCCACATAGATACAGCAGTATGTTTAGGCATGATAATGGTAATGGATATAAAAATGTTAAAAATTATAACGTTTATATAAATAATATTAGTAAATGTACTAGGGAAGAGTTGTATAAGGCAATAAAAAAGGATATAGCTGATATTAAGGAACCAGAAGTAGAAGAGATATTGAATAAAATTGGTAATGAGAAGTTTTTACTTAAGCTTAATTCAACAGAAAATGCTCAAGTACCGTATCAATTAAACTTAGCAGAGTTAGAATCTATAATAGATAATCAGGGACAGTATTATCCAATACTAAAAATGAATAAAGATAAAATTATTAGTATATTGAAGTTTAGAATACCGTATTATGTGGGGCCACTTAATAGAAACAATGATAACAAGAGAATATTTGCTTGGATGGAAAGAAAGTCAAAAGATAAGATCTATCCATGGAACTTCGAAGAAGTGGTAGATTTGGAGAAGTCAGCGGAAAATTTCATATTAAAGATGACAAATCAGTGTAGCTATTTTCCTGATTGTGATGTTCTTCCTAATAACTCTTTGTTGTATTCGGAATATAAAGTTTTGAATGAATTGAATAAAGTTAGAATTGATGGGAAATTACTAAGTACACAGGTTAAGTTAATGATGTTATGTGATTTACTTAGAAAAGAAAAAAATGTAACAGAAAAAATGATTGTGAAATTTTTAAAGAATAAAGGTGTAATTGAAAAAAGTGATAATCCTTTGATTCAAGGAATGCAGGGAGAAAAAAGGTTAGCAAATAATTTGAAATCTCATATCTTTTTTGAAAGTTTAGGCTTTGATGTAGATGGTAAGGATAGAGAAACTGTAGAAAATATTATCAGATGGGTTACATTATTCACTGATAAAAAAATCCTTAAAAAGAAGATTAGAGATACTTACAACTCTGAATTAATCAGTAATGAAGTTCTTAAGAAAATTTTAAAAAGAGATTTTAAAGGTTGGGGGAGCTTATCTGAAAAATTAATTGATGGAGTTACTACAACTAATAAAAAATTTGAAAATGGAACGATTTTAGATATATTGAAAATTTCAAACATGAATTTCATGCAGATAATATCTGATGAAAATTTAGGATTTAATAAAATTATTGAAGAGAAAAATTCTAGAGTAATTGAAAAAATAACTATTGAAGATATCGAATCTCTTCATGGTTCACCATCAATCAAGAGAGGAATTTGGCAATCTGTAAGAATGGTTGAAGAAATTATTTCAATCATGAAAAATCAACCAAGAAATATATTTATTAAGGTGAATAAAGAGGAAGGTCCTAAACGTAGAACTATTCCAAGAATAAATAGAGTAGATAACTTATATGAAGAAATAAAAAAATCTAGGATTCTTAATATAGATGAACAAATCCAAGAGGTAATAGATAAGACAAAGAAAGATAAAGGAAACATAGATGATAATAAGTTGTACCTTTACCTATTGCAAAATGGGAAGTGTATGTTTACTGGTGAAAATTTAGTATTAGAAGATTTATCTAAGTATAGAATAAGTTATATAATTCCTAAGTCGATAATTGAAGATAATAGTATATCAAATAAGGTTTTGGTCAAGTACGCAGGTAATCATAGGGGGCCCAACGGAATAATAATAAAAGAGGATATCAGAAATAACATGAAGCCTCTGTGGGATAAAATGTTAAGAGTAAAGCTAATTAGTTTCAAGAAGTATAAGAATTTAACAGCATATAAATTTTCAAAAGAACACATAGAAAATTTGATGAATAAGGAGTTGGTAGAAACTAGACAAATAACTAAGCATGTTGCTAATTTGTTTAGAAATTGTTATATAGATACAGATGTAGTTACTGTAAAAGCTACTTTAGTAGAAAGACTAAGAAGAAAATACGAACTATTTAAGGTGCAAAATCTGAATGATTTTCATTATGCCCATGATTCATATTTAACTGGCCTTTTAGGAACTTTCTTAATGAAAAGATTCCCTACATTTAGAGAACGTTTTTATTTTGATGTCTATGACAACTTTAATTTTAGAGAATCGGGGGCAGAATATGGATTCATAATTGAAGAGTTTGGAAAAGATATAAAAAATCATAATCTGGAATTAGTATGGAATTCTAAAAAAATCATAGAAAAAATGAGTAAGAGTCTAGATTATTATGACTGCTTCATTTCATATAAGAAAGAAGAAAAAGTAGGGGGATTCTATAACCAAAATCCTTCTGCTAAATCTTCGGGTAATTTAATGCCGTTGAAGAAAGGATTAGATACAGAGTTGTATGGTGGATTTAGTCAAATAAGTAAAAGTTATTTGTTAGCAGTTGAAGGGAAAAGGAAGAATAAAGTGATTTCTACTTTAGCAAATTGTCCTGTTGTTTTAAGGAATCGAACAATGGAAGAAAAAATAGAGTATATTTCTAGAGACAAGGGATTAGAGAATTTAAAAATATTGAATGATAAGATAATGTTGAATCAGTTAATATTGAAAGATGGCATGTATCAATTATTAAAAAGTGATATAGAAATTATTAATGCAGTACAAATCGTTCTGCCAAAAGGACAAAAGCGAGTTTTATACAATATTGAACGTAAAATGTATAAAAACATTTCATCCGACGAAGTTACTATACTATTTGATGTTCTTATGGAGAAAATTGAAAGATTTTATCCTGTTTATAATAAGATAAGGGGAAAATTGTTAGAAAATAGAGGAGTATTTATTGACTTAAGTATTATAGAAAAATGTCAAATTATATTGGAAATCTTAAAGCTTTTACAGGCAAACTCTACAAGAGCGAATTTTAAAATACTAGGTCTATCTAGTGATGTTGGAAGACAAACGAAAATAGGTATTAAATTATCAGAGTTAATATTTGTAGAAAGATCTGTAACAGGATTGTATGAAAAAAAGTGGAAAGTTGTCTAAATAATAATATTTATTTATGGTTTATGTTAAAATAGAATAAATGAGATATTTCAGTATTTGATGTTTTATAGCACGAAGATGTGGGATATTAAAAAATGATTTTTGCTATTAGGTAATAGTGATATTTTAGAAGCATCATATTATAGTATAGGAATAAAGAGTCCAACTTATTACTATTTTTAATTAGTATCAAAGGCGATTATGATATGTATTATAGAATGAGGAAGTTTTGGAAGTATGGTGATTTAGGATGGCATCAAATGTTGATTTACAACTGATTAGCATTCGTATTACAGTATTTTTTAGAGAAATTTATATTATTAATAGGGATTTTATTAATATATCAGATAGTTATAGAAGAGTAATAAATAAAGAGGTTACTATCTTGAGTAATAATCATCGTAAGATTAAAAGTATTTCCCTTTAAATAATAGTTTGAGGTTTCGGAAGTATGATATTTAGGATAGTATAAAAACGAAGGGGATATTTATCATATTGCGTGTAGGGTTTCGGAAGTATGATATTTAGGATAGTATAAAAACGAAGGGGATATTTATCATATTGCGTGTAGGGTTTCGGAAGTATGATATTTAGGAT